>CAJFGA010000010.1 GCA_904374385.1 uncultured Clostridia bacterium
GGTCAGATACCACATCTTTTGCAAGGTATTGGCGCCTTCCAACGTGGCAGATTCGTAGTACGATTTATCGATCGACATGATGGCGGCATAAAACATGATGCTGCCCCATCCCGCCCCCTTCCACGCCGAAAGGAAAATTGCCATCGGTTTGAACCAGGCGTTGCTCGCCATGGGGGCAAAGTTGTTATCGATGGCGCCGATACTGACAAGCAATTCGTTGAGCACGCCGCCCTGCGCGTCGAGCAAGCCGTTCCAAATACCGATTACGATCGCCCACGACAAAAAGTTGGGCAGGCAGATGACGATGAGGATCAATTTGCTCATGAACGAGCTGCGCAGTTCAGACAGCTGTACCGCGATGAATATGGAGAGCGGGAAGCAGAGAACCAGCTTGATGCCGTTGATGATGAGCGTATTGGCGACGGAGGTGTAGAAAGACTCGTCGACAAAGATATCCAAATAGTTTTGGAACGTCCATTCGCCGTGCGTGATGTTGTACAGAACGTCTGCCTTGGTCAGGTCGAAACTCGGCCCCTTGAAGGAAAAGAGCACGCCCAGCATGGGCACATAGGAAAAGAACAGTGTAAAGAAGGCCGCCGGGATCAAAAACCAAAGCACATGGCGGTGTTTTTTGGTGCGATGCCACTGCTCCGCCCAGTACCCCCTCTTTTGAGTGAGGGGGGCTGACTTTTCTTCCGGGCGGCCGGGTTCTTCAATGGTCACTTCCGATTCGGTTATGTTCGTATTCTGTTCCATTTAGGTACCTCAAGAAATGCTTGCCGTAGCTCCGCTGAGCTTCACGTTGTTATACCATTCCGTCATTTCACGGCTGATCTCGTCGGACCAATAATAATAGGTGACGCCGTTGCGGCGCGCATACGTTTCGCGCAGAGCCTGGCGGGTGATGTTGAGCGCCGCGGTTGCATCCGCCGCGTCGATCGCCGTCGCCATGCCGCGCAGTGCCCTCGTACGCGAGAGGATGGAGATAGGCGCCCAGCTTTCAAAGACGGGCATCATTGCCATCGCGCTCTTGATGAGCGTACCGTCGTCCGGTACGGCGACCGGCCAAGCGTCGAAGCCCACTTCGCGCAAATGGAAGAGGGAACGCGCTTCCACGACGTTGGTGCCCGTGGCGTACTGCGAATTATCGACGATGTTATCGACATAACTCTGCGTCAGCTGCACCCACTTGCCGCCGCCCGTGATGGTTTCTCCGTCGAGTTCGTACGACCAGGGTTCCATATAAATAATACTGTTGGCCCAGTCCTCTTCACCGTCGGCGGGGGCGTCCACTTCGACCCAGTCGACCCCCTCTTCGCCGCCGTAAAACAGGGCGTAATTTTCCAGTTTTTTGCCGAGATAATCGATGATGTACACGGCATCTTCCGCCATGTAATAGGGAATGACCGTGTAATAGGCGATCCCGTCTGTGCCGCCGATATGCTTGGCGACTTCTTGTTCGGAAGATCCGTAGCTGCCGTCTCCGCGGATACGCGTGTTCCAAGCGATCAGCTCATCGTGCGCGGTATCATAATCGTTGGTCATGCCGTATTCTTCCAGCAAGCCGTTCGCGACAATGGTCTGGCAAAGCGGCGTCACCCACCAATAGGTGAGGAACAGGCAAGAATTGGCTTCGTTTGCGAAGTTGCTGCAGATGTTTGCCGCATCGCTCGACTGCCAAGAAGCGGAAAGAACATTTGCTTTGCGCAGCATGTTCATATATTCGACATAGCCCTCTACCCCTTCGTGATAGATGTAGAACTGGATCATGCCGTCGTCGTCGACGTAGAACATGGTCGCGCCGGGTGCGTCGTACGCAGCCATGATGATTTCGACCGCGGCAGAGTTAGAGCCGCCGATGCCGAATGCGTGATAGTTGCTGTCGGCGCCGTCAGGATTGACGCGCCCGTTATATTCGCCGTCGCCGAAATATGCCTGCAGACCGAGGAGCGCTTCCGTCAGTTCCGTCATCGTCTGCGGCACGTCGTCGTGATTTTCGTACCAGCCGATCTCTTCGAGATGTACTTTGTTCCAAACGAGCGCATAGTCTTCCATGGCGGTATAGCCGGTATCGGGAATGCCGTAAATTCCCGTATTGCCGTCCTCGTCGGTATAAGTGACGGCATCCCATGCGCCGGGCATCAAGTCGATAATTTCATACAATTTCCGCCCCGATTCCGTATTTTGCAGCAATTCGGTAAGATCGAGGAATGTGCCGTTGGCGACATAAGGATGATACTGCGCTTCCGTCAGTTTTAAAATATGATATTCCCCCTGCGTAGACAGGATATTGTTGATCTGATTGTCAGCGTCCGAGCCGGATACTTCTTCGTAAATGCCCGTGTAACTGGTCGCTTCTTCGATCAGCTCTGCGGTATGGTCAGAGCCGAAGCCGGGCATACCCGTTTCTGGATAGAGCATCCTGATTTCGATGGGGTTGCTCAAGTCTACGTCCCAGTTGATCGATGCCGTATAGAGCGTTCCGCATCCCGCAAAAGCGCCCGCCAACGAAAGTCCCAAAGCCGCCGCCGTGATAAACGAAACGATTTTTTTCAAGGTAAATGTCCTCCTCTTTTCCGATATAATCCCGGAACAGGCGGCGTTCCGTTGCGAAAAACAAACGCCGCCTGCCCTTACTTAGCCTAAATATGATCCATTACTCTGCGACGATTTCCGCCGCGGTGACTCCCCAACCGTTTTTCTCTGTGTCGAGGGTATAGCCGTTCGCTTCGAGGAAACTTCCGACGATGTCGTTATAATCCGCGAAGATAAGCGCATTGCCGCTTCCGTCCGTCAGCGTGCCGCCCATAACGGTGACTGCACGCGCCAAACGGGCGCTCATATACATCTGGAATTTATCGCCGGAAATCCAGTTCCAAGAAATCTTGGCGCTGATAGTATAACCGCTCGTCCAGTAAGTGTTCAGATCGGCCAGCTCTTCCTCCGTAAGGTCGGCAAGCGTGGTATAACCGTTCGTTTCGATCGCCATCGCGAGTTCGACCGTCTGGCGGATCGCGCTGTATGCGTCGAGGAAGTCGGCATAGTCGATTTCCGTAAGCACGTTCTGCACGAATGTGGGCAGCGCGATGCTCTCATCGATGTCTTCGACATATTCTACGAGCGTGGTGATGAAAATGCTCTGATACCAAGAATTGTCACCATCCATGCCGTTCGCTACACCTTCCCATGTATCGCCCAGGTTGATGCGCAGCGACCAGTAGATGATCTCCTGCAATGCTTCCGAAGAGGTCAGCGTTGTCGAAGCGCCGGTGCGCGGGGTGATCGTCGTGATCGAAGCGGCGCCGGTAAACGCGGCATTCGCCTGCAACGCATTGCATTCACTGACGAAAGTCATCCATGCCTCGATCTGTGCGGTGACCGTTTCGGCATCCGTTTCCAAGAGGGCCGCAACTTCCGCCTTAGCATCTGCGCTCATACCGTTCCAAATTTCTTGGTAGGTAGCTACGCTCTGTGCAACATCCCAAATATAGCCGGTTTTGTCGGCATTGCTCGTCGTCCAGCCGGCGATATCATACATTTCGATGTCGCCGATGCCAGACCATGCCTCGTAAAATGCATCTGCAGCCGCCTCTTCATCGATGATCGCATCGTGTGCGGTGACGGAAGATTCAGTGATCTTATAAGGATAAGAAGCCGGGAGCGAAGGATCGGGCGTATAGCCGTGCGCCGCAAGCACCTGCATCACTGCCGCATAGCACTGCGACAACGTGGCGCTGCCGGTATAAGACGCGTCTTTGTTGTAGCGGACGATGTTCGCCGCACGCGCGCCGTCAATGATCCATTCATTGCCCGCATTGCCGAGCGCCCAAGCCGTGCCCGTATCGGTATACGTCCAAGCGCTTACAAAATACTGATTGATGAGGGCAGCGTCTTCTTCGGTGATGGCGGGCGCGGTGATCGCCTCGTTCTGCATCGCCGCGAGCCACTTCGTGCCCAGTTTTGCAGCCGCCGCGAGGGCGTCATAGTCCTGCACGATGCCGCAGCCGCCTGCCGCTACCAGCGCTTCGAAACGATCCGCAAACAGCGCGGGCATTTCGATGCCGAGGCCGCTGAGATAATCTTCCGTGATCAGGTACAGTTCGCCGATCGTATATGTCGGATAGCTGTCATAATCCCACGCGATTTTGGTAAGCCCGGACTTAAACAATTCGGAGGCGAGCACTTCTACCACAGTCGCGGGAGAAATGGTGAACGTGGAACCGGCGCCGTCTGTGCTGTATCCGGTGATGCCGGCATCGTTATAGTTGCTGCTGGCTTCGATCGCCGCAATATCTTCCGCAAACGCGGCCCATGCGTTGTAGGAGTCCATCGAGATGGCCGCCTGCACCGCCGCCTGGTCGCTCGCGCTCAGCTGTGCGTACGCCGCTTGGATACGGCTGAACAGCTCGAGTTCGCTGCCCATGTACCCGGCGATCGTGTTTTCGATAAACGACGTCCAGCCGACATATGTGTAGTCAGACAGGTCGCCCATCAGAGCGAACGCCGCCGTGACCGACTCTACCGTCGCTTCCACTGTGGGGATGGGATCGATGGGTGCGCCCGCCGTGATCGTCGTGGCGGTGACGCCCCAGCCGTTCTTCGCCGTGTCGAGAACGTAGCCGTTTTCGACGAGGAACTGCCCTACGATGTCGTTGTATTCAAAGAATCTGAGTGCTGTGCCGCTTGCATTCGTCAGGTCGCCGCCCATCATGGATACCGCGTATGCGAGGCGGGCGCTCATATACTGCTGGAATTTACTGCCCTGCAGCCAGTTCCAAGAAAGCAGAGAGTTGATGGAATAGTCGAGCGTCCAGTAGGTGTTCAAGTCGGCAAGTTCCGCTTCGGTCAGATCTGCCGTGCCTACATAGCCGTTTTCTTCGATCGCCGTGGCGAGTTCGACCGTCTGGCGGATCGCGCAGTATGCGTCGTAGAAGTTGTCATATTCGACGGCTTCCAACAGATCGACTACGAATGCGGGAAGCGTTACGCCGTCAATGCTCTGCAAATATTCGGTGAGCACTACGATCAAAACGCTCTGATACCACGAGTTGTTGACGTCCATGATCTTATTAGCCGTGCCCGTCCAGGTATCGCCTACGTTGATGCGCAGTGCGCGGTAGATCACTTCCTGCAGCGCCTGTTCCGCGGTGTAGGTCACGCTTTCCGCCGTGCCGGCATCATCTTCGGGAGGGGTGAGCGTCGTGATGGAAGCAGCGCCCGTGAACGACGTGTTTTCGAGCAATGCGTTGTATTCATCGACAAAGGTCGACCAATCTGCGACCTGTGCCGCCAGCGCATCCGTTTCCATGCTCAGGAAGGTCGCCACGGCGGCTTGATCGTCCGCGCTCAGCGCATCCCAAACATCCTGCTGGGCAGCTGCCGTCTGCGCGAAATCCCAAAAGTAACCGGTCTTGTCTGCTTCATCGGTCGTCCAGCCGACGATGTCGTACTGTTTGATATCGCCGATGGTCAGCCATGCATCGTAAAATGCACGCGCTTCCTGGGAAAGATCGCCGAGGTCGAGCTCGATCGCATCGTGCGCGGTGACGGCGCTTTCCTGAACCTTATAGGGTTGTGTCGTGGACGTATCTGCGGTATAGCCGTGCGCTACGAGCACATCGATCACAGCATCCAAGCACTGCAGATAGGTAACGGTGCCAGTGTATGCGGGATCTCTATGATAGCGGACCACGTTCGATACGCGCGATGCGCTGAATACCCATGTATTGCTCAAGCCCCAGGTAATACCTGTGTCTGAATACGTCCATCCTGCTACAAAGTACTGGTTGATGATCGTCGCGTCTTCTTCGGTGATGGCGGGCGTGATGCACAGAGGATCCTGCATCGCCGCGAGGTACTTCGTGCCCAGTTCTACCGCTGCCTGCATGGCGGGATAGTCGTGTACGATCTGGCAGTTGCCCGCCGTGACGAGCGCATTGAAGCGATCCGCCAACAGGGTCGGGATTTCCATGCCGAGGCCTTCGAGGTAATTCTGCGTGACGAGGTACAGTTCGCCCGCGAGGAAGTCGGCGTCGATGTCCCAAGTGATATTGGAGCGGCCGCTCAGCCACAGCTGCGCCACGAGCGTTTCGATTGCGTTCGCCGGGGTCACCGTGAACGTCGTGCCGTCGCCGGAGGTGCTGTAGGCGGTAAAGCCCGCATCGCTATAGTTGGCGTTGGATTCCATCGCCGCGATCTGTTCGGAAAGCTGCGACCATGCGTTGAAGGATGCCGTGGTCACATGGAAGTTGACCGCCGCCTGCTCTTCAGCAGACAGTGCGTCGTAATCCTCTTTCAGCGCGCGGAACGCCGCGATCTCGCTGCCCATATAACCGGCGATCGTATCGCCGTCCGTCGTCCAGCCGAGGTATGTATAATTGCTCAGATTGCCGAGCTGCGCAAACGCATCCACGACGACCTGTGCCGCGGGGGTCAGTTCGACGGCTGCCAACTGTACTTCTTTCGCTGCGAGGTAGTAGGTGAAGTCGAGCACGTTGCGGTATTTATCGGCAAGGGTGCTGCCCGCGCCGCTTTCATCGGTGCCGTACCATTCATCTACCTGCGCGATGTCGTCTTCATAGTCGCCCACGTTTTCGATCGTGACGTCTGCGAGGCTGTCGATGACGTCCTGATATTCCTTTGCCGTTGAACCGAGGGAATCGCTGCCCTCAGCGCTCATGTTATAACTGAAGGAATATACGTCCATGCCGCTGCTCTTGTCATACGTCGTGCAGAGGTTGTTGTTGAGAACAACATAATCGATGGGGCCGGCATACGAGCTGTCTCTGTTGCCGGTCGCAAGCAACATGTCGTGCCACTGGCCGCGCAGAGAAGCGTCGATCTGATAGCCGTACTGTACGTCGCTCATCTCTTCTTCCGTGGGAACGTAAGCGCGCGCCGAGCTGATCGCCATATTCAGGAATTCAGCGCCGTTGAAATAGTCTGTATTGACCGCTTCGACGCCGGCGGAAATTTCGTTCTTGACGTCGAGCCCGGCGACGAATACATAGCTGTTCTCGCGGCTGAGTTCATAGCCGGAGAAATAATTGTTGACCAGTTCAGAGGTGAGCCTGCGCTTATAGGTCGCGCCGTCCTCCACTGCTGCCGTAAAGTCGTTGACCTGATACTCGCCGAGCTCGTCTTCGAGGACGACCGTTTCGATCGAAATGGTCACGCTGTCGGCATCCGGTTCAAAGTAACCGCCCTCTTCGTTCCAAGTGGAAGTCATGATGCAGTCGCCGATGTTATAGGTGATATCCGACGCGCTGTCGTCGCGGGAAGATCCTTCGTATGCGTACCAGTTGCCCGTCGTCACGTCGCACGCGATGCCGACGTTGATAACGTAATAATCCTGCCAGCTATAGAAGCCCATAAAGGCGTATACGTCGCTCGCCTCGTCGCCCGTGGTATAGGGAGGCGTGAGCTGCACATTGGACAGGTCGATGGTATATTCCATCTTGGTCACGCCGCCGAAGCGCTTCGGGAAGGCGATCACCGCCGCGTCCAGCGTGGTGGAAAGCTCGTACGAAGGAGAGTTCAAAGTATCGGAAACATCTCCGTTCGGATCGAGGATCCCGTAGCTGTTGTACGTCTGCGCGGGCACCGTGCCGTAGCCTTGCGTATGCGCGGTGATAAACTTGGTGTTTTTCAGAGAACCGAGGGTATCAGTGTTGTCCCAACACCAAAACGCATCCAAAGATGTGCCGTTCTCATAGAACCAGAAGCATTCGTCGTTGCTGGAGGTGTAACCCTGCCTGTTGACGAACATCTTTACCGTGTCGTTGATCTGCGTCACATAGCTGCCGAAGGTGTACTCTGGATTCGCATCATACTGATCCGCGTCGTAATAGATCGCCGCGTTGATCGCGTTTGCCAATGCCTTATAATCGCCGATCTTTGTCCCTGACGGCGTATAGGCGCTGTACATAGCGGAGCGCGTATCTTCACGGGTCGCCTGATAGTCCTTAGCGGTCGCGGCATTATAGACGGTACCGGCCTCGGTAGGGTCGCCGACCTCGCCCGTCGTAGGGTCGTCGGGCGTGTTGGGGGTATCCCTGTCGCATGCCGCAAAACCGAAAACGGCAGACAAAGCCAGGGAACCGCCGAGCAATAGCGGAAGAATTTTCTTCTTCATCCTTATCCCTCCTAAAAATATTTATTGGATCATCTCCAATTAAGTCAACCCTATTATACCCCCCCCCCGGCACTTTGTCAATACCTTTTTGAAAAATTTTTTCTTTTTTCGGCAAAAAATTTTTTTATTGTGCGTATAAAAAAGACTAATATCTTTATTTTTTGAAAATAATTTTCTTTTTAAGAGTAAGAACAGCCCGCGCCGCAAAGTTTCGGCGCGGGCTGTTTTCCACAGATTTTATCAATTTTGCCTTCATTTTGCGGGCTTTTTCTCTATCTAATTTAAAAAAGAGTCCGCGGCCGTCAGCTTATTCAGCCGTTTTTTTTGCCCTTATTGCGCGGCTTTTTTATGCCCCGCCAGGGAGAAAAGTCTTCAATTTGCCGCCTTCCTCACCGAAAAGACGCTTGCAAATTTACCACCTTCCCCCGCCGGGGGAAGGTGTCAGGCGCACTCGTGCGCCTGACGGATGAGGGGAAAAACCCGCTCCTACGGATGGCGGAAACACTTCATCTCCACTTTTCCCCCTTTCTGTACCGCCCCTCATCAGTCACCTTCGGCGACAGCTTCCCCCCAAGGGGAAGCCTTTTTGTTTACTTTGTCACCTTTTATGACGGCCCAAGGGGAAACTTTTTCCGCATGCTCTTCGCTTTCCGTGCCTCCAAGGGAAGCCTGTTTTTCTGTTTATCAGCTAAGCCGCTTTTGCCCCGCGGCCGTCGCGGGATTTTCTGGATACAAAAATGCCCCGACGCAATCATGCGGCGGGGCAAAAAACGCTCCGGTTTTATACGCTGAATAAAATATCGGCATAGGTCGGGAAAGGCCAATATTTTTTGGCGGTATATCCCTCCATGTCGTCGGCAAAGGCGCGCATGTCCTCCATAACGGGGATCACCCGATCGGCAAAGAATTTTGCCTGTTCGGCTGCATCCTCGCGCTTCTTCGCCTCTGCGAGCAAAACTTCTATTTCGTCTGCCTTGACAAACATCCTTTCGTTGTCTTCGCTCAGGCGCTTGGCGACCCTCTTTTCCGCCGCCGCGGAAAGCGCGGACTTCTCTTTATGTTCGATCACTTTGCAAAGTTCCAAAAGATAGGCATTGACTGCGGGATAGATCTCCTGCCGCCCCATCTCGATCATTGTAAGCCCCTCGATGGTCAGCACCTTGCAGTAGTTTTCCAACATGATTTCCATGCGTGAACGCACTTCCCTCTCGGTAAACACTTTATTGCGTTCAAACAATTCGATGTTCTTTTTGTCCGCAAAGCGGGGCAGCGCTTCTGCACTGTTCTTCAAATTCAAAAGCCCGCGGCGCGCCGCCTCTTTAGTCCATTCTTCGGTATAGTTATTGCCGTTAAAGATGATGCGCTTATGCTCTTTGATCGTCCTGACGACGAGGTCATGCAATGCCGCATTGAAATCCTTTGCCTTCTCCAATTCATCCGCAAACTGCCGCAGCTCATCCGCAACGATCGTGTTGACGATGATATTCGGCCCCGCGATCGAAAAAGTCGAACCGAGCATGCGGAATTCAAACTTGTTTCCCGTAAACGCGAAGGGCGACGTGCGGTTGCGGTCGGTCGTATCTTTGGGCAGCTCGGGCAGCGTATCGACGCCCAGTTTCATGATCTGCTTGGTTTTGCCCTTATATTTTACGCCGTGTTCGAGCGCATCGATGACTTCCGTCAGCTCTTCTCCCAAATAAATAGACACGATCGCGGGCGGCGCTTCATTCGCGCCCAGCCGATGGTCATTGCCTGCGCTGGTGACGGTCAGACGCAGCAAATCTTGATATTCGTCCACCGCCTTGACGACCGCCATCAAAAAGAGCATGAACTGTCCGTTTTCGGCGGGCGTCGATCCTGGATCGAGCAAATTCACCCCCTTGTCCGTGCTCATTGACCAGTTGTTGTGCTTGCCCGAACCGTTGACCCCCTTAAAGGGCTTTTCGTGCAGCAGGCAGTACAGGCCGTGCCTGCTGGCGACCTTTTTCATCGTTTCCATGATGAGCTGGTTCTGATCGGACGCAAGGTTTGTGACCGTAAAAATAGGCGCCAATTCGTGCTGTGAGGGCGCAACCTCGTTATGCTCCGTCTTGGCAAAAATACCGAGTTTCCAAAGTTCTTCGTCCAACTCCTTCATGAACGCGCTGACGCGCAGTTTGATGGGCCCGAAATAATGATCTTCCAATTCCTGCCCTTTCGGAGGCTTTGCGCCGAACAGCGTCCTGCCGGAAAGCACGAGATCTTTGCGCGCATCGAACATCTTACGGTCGATGAGAAAATATTCCTGTTCCGCACCGACGGTCGGATACACCCTTTTGACGGACGTATTGCCGAACAGGCGCAAGATCCTGAGCGCTTGCTCGTTGAGGGCGCGCATACTGCGCAAAAGCGGCGTCTTTTTGTCAAGCACCTCTCCGCTATAAGAAAAGAATGTAGAGGGAATGCATAGCGTTCCGTCTTTGATGAACGCATAAGAAGTCGGGTCCCACGCGGTGTAGCCGCGCGCTTCAAACGTCGCGCGCACCCCGCCCGAAGGAAAAGACGAAGCGTCCGCCTCTCCGACGACCAACTCTTTGCCCGAAAAATCCATAATGACATTCCCGTCTTTGGTCGGTGAAATAAAGCTGTCGTGCTTTTCGGCGGTCACGCCCGTCATGGGCTGGATCCAATGGGTGTAATGGGTCGCTCCCTTTTCCACGGCCCAATCTTTCATCGCGTTTGCCACTACGCCCGCGATGCTCGCATCCAGCGGCATCCCCTTATCGATGGTCTCTTTGAGGGATTTAAAAACCTCTTTGGGAAGTTTGTCCTGCATGACCTGCAGGTTAAACACGTTTTCGCCGAAGATCTCGGGGACTTTCATAAACACTTCTCCTTTGCAACGATGCGCTCATATTTGTGCGTTGACACCGCCGGTTCCCTCTCCGGCGCATCCTCTGTTTTTACAATTATATTCTTTTCACGCTCTCTTGTCAAATATTTTATATTGCGCGCGCTATTATAAAAATTCTAAACAAAATTTGTTCAATAGTTGACAAAACGCGCCGGCAAAGATATAATGATAGTATAAAAATAGGTCGGGTTTCCGTCCGTTTTCATGAAGGAGGTATATCAAATGGCTAAATCAGGCAAGGGTTATCTCAGCATCGGGCTTCCCTGGCTCGTCAATATTATTTTGGCGATCATTCCGGTCACAAGCTGGATCCTCGGCGGTATCACGCGTATTTTAAGAGGGCATATCATCGCAGGCATTCTGCAGCTGATCCCTCCGATCACCGTCGTGTTCTGGATCATCGACCTCGTTACGGTCATCCTTTCGAAAGACCTTCGTTTTTTTGCTTGATAAAAAATCGGCGCCGCTCCGAATGGAGCGGCGCTCTTTTTATGCCGTTTTTTTCTTATGCCTGTTATAAGCACGGATAAAGATCTTAGAAATTTCCACCGCGACGAGCGGGAAAAGCGACAGCCCGAGGCAGATGAGCCATTCGCGCCAACTGATATACACGAGGTCGAACAGTTTCATCAGCGGCGGCACGAACACCACGAGCGCGACGATCGCAGCCGACGCCGCGAGCGCGATGAGCAAAAATTTGTTGTGCCCTTGGCCGTGTTTGAAAATAGATTCGGTATTCGAGCGCTGGTTGAGCGCGTGCGAAAGTTGCGATACCGAAAGGACGATAAAGGTCATCGTCATCGATTCGTCATGGTTTTCGTACACGAGCATACCGATCCAATATGCGGCCAGTGCCGCGGCGGAGATGAACAATCCGTGCAATACGATGCGGTAGATCATGCCTTTTTCGAACAGCGTACCGCTCTTGATCGGCTGATGTTTCATGACGTTCGGGCTTGCAGGATCGACGCCCAAAGCCACCGCCGGCAGTGAATCCGTTGCGAGGTTGATGAGCAGAATATGCACCGCAAGGATAGGCATTTCCCAGCCAAAAACGACGGCGAGGAGCAAAATGAGTATCTCCGCGATGTTGCCCGCGACGAGGAATTGGATGACCTTTTGGATATTCCGGTACACCCTGCGCCCTTCGCGGATCGCATACTCTATGGTCGTAAAATTGTCGTCGAGCAAGATCATGTCGGCGGCGTCTTTCGCGACGTCCGTGCCCGTGATACCCATGGCGACGCCGATGTCCGCCTCTTTGAGGGCGGGCGAATCGTTGACGCCGTCGCCCGTCATGGCGGCGACTTCTCCGGTACGCTTCAGCGACTGTATGATGCGCAGCTTATCGGAAGGAGATACGCGCGCGAACACGACGCACGTTTTGACCGCTTCGTCCAGCTGTTCGTCCGTCATATCATCCAATTCCTGTCCGGAAATGACGGTATTCCCCTCGCGGAAAATGTGCAGCTGCTTGGCGATCGCCATGGCCGTGACCTTGTGGTCGCCCGTGATCATGATGACGCGGATGCCCGCCTCGTGGCAGGTCTCCACCGCCTTGATGACCTCCTTGCGGGGCGGGTCGATCATGCCCGTGACGCCGATAAAGGTCATGTCGTATTCGATATCCGCCGTTTCCTCTTCGGGGGCGGCGTCCCACGTCTTTTTGGCAAAGCCCAAAACGCGCAGCGCGTCCGAACTCATTTTATTGCAGAGGGCAAGGATTTTCTCCCTGTCTGCATCCGTCATGTCGCGAACGCCGTCCGCCGTCTGGAATTTTGTGCACAGGGGCAGCATTTCGTCCACCGCGCCCTTCGTATAAGCGATCAGCTTGGGCGCATCCCCCTTTTCTCCCCGCATCGCATTGATGACGGACATACGCTTTCTGTCCGAATCGAAAGGCTGTTCGAAAAGCCGGGGGTTTTCGTCCTCGTACTTTTCCGAATCGACGCCGAATTTTTCAGCGAAATATACGAGCGCCCCTTCCGTCGGGTCGCCCAAAATATTGCCGGGATTGTCGGGGTCTTTTTTCGCGTTGACGCACAGCGCGGACGCGGCGACGATATCGCCATAAACATCTTCTCCGTATTTGGAAGAGAGCGCGTCCACGGGGGTCGCGATGCCCTCTTCGAAATCTTCCGCAAGCGCGACGTGCGTGACCGTCATTTTATTGAGAGTGAGCGTGCCCGTCTTGTCGCAGCATACGACGGTGGCGCTTCCGAGCGTCTCCACGGCGGGCAGGCTTTTGACGAGCGCGTTCTTTTTCGCCATGCGCTGTACGCCGAGCGCCATGATGATGGTACTCGTGGCGGGAAGCCCTTCGGGGATAATGGAGATCGCGAGGGAAATCGCGATGAAAACATAATTTACCCACGCAGACCAGCCGTCGCGGATCAGACCGATGGCGAAGATCACCACGCAGACGATGAGCCCTACGAGACTCAGCGTTTTGCCGACCGAATTGAGTTTGCGCTTCATCGGGGTGTCCGTTTCGTCCTGCTCGTCGAGAAGGTCGGCTATTTTGCCGACTTCCGTATTCATGCCCGTCCCGACGACGATGCCCGTCGCGTTGCCGTACATGACGATGGACGAACTGTAAGCCATATTGATGCGGTCACCCAATGGCGCGTCTTCGGGAAGGACGGTCGGACCGTCCTTTTCGGAAGGCACGCTTTCGCCCGTAAGCGCCGCTTCCTGCACCTTCATGTTGGAATCCTGAATGATGCGCATGTCCGCGGGGACGATGCAGCCGTCTTCAAGATATACGATGTCGCCGGGCACGAGGTCGCTCGCGGGAACGACGCTCTCCTCCCCCTGGCGCAATACGCGCGCCGTCGGGGCGGTCATGTTTTTGAGCGCTTCCAACGCGTTCGCCGCCTTCTTTTCCTGAATGACGCCGATCGTCGCATTCAATGCGATGACCACCAGGATGACGATGCACTCCGCAAGCCCTTCGCCGTTGACGAAGTGCATGACGAGGGAAAACACCGCCGCAATGATCAGGATGATGACCATGACGTCGGTCAGTTGTTCCCAGATCATCTTCCAGATGCTCTTCGGCTTGTTCTGCCTTAAATTGTTCTTGCCGTACTTTGCAAGCCTTGCCGCCGCCTCGGCATCGCTCAAGCCCTCTTCGGTCGTATCGAGAACTTTCTCGACCTCTTCACAAGACATCGCGTGCCAAGGCCTTCGTTGCTGCTCTTCCATAAAAGGATAAAGCACCTCCTAAAATAAATTATAACACAAAAAGACATAGCCTATACGGTTATGCCTTAAAGTTTCCTATTCCGTTCTATTGGATAATCGGCGGTACTGTCGCCGTCGTCGCCGGACATTTTTACTCCCCTTACAAAGTTAGTATCATTATCATATCATACGGAACATAAAAAATCAACCGGTTTGCATATGGTTTGCAAAAAAATATATAAATTATTTTCCGCCGAGCAGCCGCAGCGCATTCTCCGCATAGATCATGCGGTATTCATCCTCAGCAAAGCGCATCTTTTCGAGAAAAGCGCGGGTATTTTCCGGCGTATCCCAAGGGCAGTCGGTACCGAACAGCACGCGCGGAAAGCCGAACGCGCGGATGCAGTCCTCCGCCTCATGCAAGTCCGCCGTCTTTGCGGAAAAACTGACGTCGATCATCGCCGGCGAATCAACGAGGCATCTGACCGCATCGGCGATCATGTCCTGCCCGCCGAGATGCGCGACGACGAACTTTCCGTCCGGCACGGCGTCGATGGCGCGGCGCATGCGTTCGGGAGGCGTTTTATAGGGCGGCGCAAAACCGCGGTCCGCCCCGCCGTGAAAGAGCATGATAAAGCCGCGCTCGGCACATGCCTTATAAATATAAACCGCCCGCGGATCATCCACATATACATCTTGATATTCGTTGTGGAATTTGATCCCCTTGATGCCCGCCTCCTGCAGCCGATCCAATTCCGCAAGGGCGTTTTCCGAATAGGGATGCACCGAACCGAAGGGGATCACCCCTTCCTCGGAAAGGAGGGAGATCGCAAAATCGTTGACATGCCGCTCTGTACGCGGCGCCACGGCAATGTTGAGCGCCACAAAAGCGTCTACCCCCTGCTCTTTCATCAGCTTTTTCGTAACGGAGAGAGTCCCGTCCGTATAAGGGGTAAAATGCGCCTTAGCCGCGAGCGAAGCCACCGCCCCCTTTGCGAGTTTATCCAAAAAAACATGCGCATGAAAATCGATCAGCATTGTCTACTCCTTTCTATCGAGCCGCCGCATTTTATCGGCGATGGTGCGCCCGTCGCGCAAGCAGGAAAAGGCATTATACGCCGTACCCGCCGCGATAAACAGCACGGTGCAGGCGAGGTTTGCGATGAACCAAGCCGTCGCCCCGCCGCCCGCCAACGCATTTTCCAGCGCGGCGGCAAAACCGCCTGCCGAACGGCCGTCCATATAGATCCCGAACCCGAATCCCGCCAAGGACAGCAACAGCGCCGCCGCCGCGCAGTAAACGACGGAAAAAAGCGTGCTCTTGCCTCCGAATTTTCGGTAGACGAAATAGGCGGCGAGCACGCCGACCGCAGCGCCGAGGGCGCCGAAGCCCCACCAAGCGTATGTCAAAACAAAGACAGCGGCGCCGAACAGCGCCCCCAAAAGGCCGCCCAGAGCGCCGAGCGCCTTTCTGTCGGGCACTGCCGCGTTTTCCGCGTCCTTTCTGCGGGCGGCGGCAAGCGCGCCCTCAAAGCAACGCTCATGCACCTCGAAGGGAATGTCCGACTCCGTCGCCAAGATCCCCTTCCCCTCGAGCGGCTGCCCGCAATAGGGGCAAATATCCGCGCCCGAAAAATTCTCCTTTGACAAAAACGCGGTGATCTGCTCCAATATCTTTTCCGCGCGCGCAAATACTTCCCCCGTAAACTTCGGGCAGACCATCAGCCCGATGCGCACCACGCCGAAATTGGTGATATTCAGCTTCTGTTTGTTGGCTTCGAGGTACTTTTCCAATTTTTTCTGCTTTTCGGAAGCGTCTGTGACGACGGTCACAAGGCAGCGCGGATTGCCGATCGGCGTGTATTTTACATGCACATAATAGCCGTTAAACACTCCGTATACGCAGTGCTTTCCTTCGGTAAGTCCATATTTTTTTGCAAAATCATTCCTTTTATACTTCATTCGCATCTCCTCATTCGTCCTCAAAGGGAGAAGTTTCCGTCAAGCCTTCATCCTGCGAGGCGATCTCTCCGTCCACACCGCCGGGCCGGACCAACCGCTCGCCGCGCACGTCCATGGAAAGGGCGGACCGATCCTCATACATGATCCCCCGCTGTATCTTAGAATAACCGTATTTTTTGCGTATTTCGCCGACAGCTCTTTCAGCGCGCTCCTTTTTGTCATAATCGCCCGCGAGGTCGTCGATGCTCAATTGCTGAACGCCCTTGTCGAATCCAGACACGGTCACTCCCAGCCCCCGTACGGCGCGCCGCGCCGTATATTGGCTTTTAAAAAGCGAGAATGCCGCTTCTGCAATTTCTCCGCACAGCGCCGTCGGGCGCACCTTCCTTTGAAAAGAATAATTGGAAAGTTCTTTATCCCGCACCCATAGATGCACCGTATCCGCCTTGCCCAGCCCGGAACTTCGCAGGCGGGAAGCGACGCTCTCGCTGAGCACATACAGGAGCCGCTTGATATCCTCGTAATTGTAGATGTCCTCCCGATAGGTGACGGAGTTGCCGATCGATTTGAGATCGGCGCTCTCGTTCATGTTGCGCACGGGCGATTTATCTTCTCCCCGCGCATAGACGGAGAGTGTTTCGCCCCATTTGCCGAGATAACGGCCGAGAAACTCCGGCTCGGCCGCGGCAAGCTGCCCGATGGTCGCAATGCCGACGGCGGACAGCTTTTTTGCCGTCGCCTTGCCCACGAACAGGAGATCGGACACGGGCAGCGGCCAAATTTTTTCCCGATAGTTATCGCGGGTCACGGCGGTAACGGCATCCGGCTTTTTCAGGTCGCTCGCCAATTTTGCAAACACTTTATTGAAGCTGACCCCCACCGAAACGGTCAGCCCCAACTCTTTCCGGACTTCCCGGCGGATGCGCTCGGCGATCTCCTCGCCGGATCCGAAAATTTTGCTGTGGGTGACGTCCAGCCAGCATTCGTCGATGCCGAACGGTTCAATGAGGTCCGTATAACGGGCGTAGATATCCCGCACGGCGCGCGAATAGCGCACATACTCCGGAAAACGTGCGGGGCGGACGATCAGCCCGGGGCACTTTCTTTCCGCCTCCCAAATGACGTCGCCTGTCTTAACGCCGAATTTTTTTGCCTCCTCGCTCTTGGCGAGGACAATGCCGTGGCGCGCCTCCCGATCGCCGCACACGGCGATCGGCTTGCCCGCAAGGTCGGGGAAAAGTTTTTTCTCTACCGTAGCGTAAAAATTATTCAGATCGGAATGCAATACCGCCCTATCCATTCTCGGCGCCGTCATACCCCCTTCGGTCTTTTCCGCAGCAGATCCCCCGCACACAATTCGTACGGACAAAAAATACGCAGCTTTTGCTGTACCCGTTTAGCGTCCAAAACGATTTCGCCCTCTTCGTCGCGCATTTCTTCGACGGTAAACCGCCCGCCGAAACTGCCCGTCGGCGACAAGATCTCCAATTCTTCGCCGATGCGGAAACGGTTGCGCATTTCGATGAGCGCCGCCCCGCCTGCCGGCGCGCCTTCCAAAACATTCGCCGCATAAATTCGCGTGCCCGCCGCCTGCGAATCGGCATAGTGCACCGTATTCGCATTGGCGCCGAAAGCATATGCCTGCGTATAATCGCGGTGCGCCGCCGTATCCAGCTCGCGCGCCGCGTCCTCTTCCGTCATAGTCCCGTCCAAGAGCCGCCGATAGGTGTTGACGACGGTGGCGACGTAATAGGCGCTCTTCATGCGCCCTTCGATCTTAAAAGAATCCACTCCCGCCGCCGCAAGTTCGGCGAGGTGCGCCGACATATTCAAATCTTTGCTGTTGAAAATATAAGTGCCCCTGTCGTCCTCTTCTGCGGAAATCTCTCCGTCCTTTCCTTCTGCGCGCAGATAATATTTCCAGCGGCATGCCTGCACGCATTCGCCCCGGTTGGAATCGCGCCCTGCAAGATAATTGCTCAAAAGGCATCTGCCGCTGTAAGATATGCACATCGCCCCGTGAACAAAGGCTTCCAATTCCAACTCCGGACAAAAATCCTTGATCTCTCCGATCTCCGAGATCGACAGCTCCCGCGCGAGCACTACGCGCTCCGCGCCCTGCTCCTGCCAAAACTTAGCGGCATATTTGTTGGTGGTATTCGCCTGCGTCGAAATATGCAGCGGGAGAGCCGGCGCCGCCTTTTTGGCAACAGCCAACACGCCCGCATCCGTTACGAGCGCGGCGTCCGCCTGCATGCTTTGCAGGCTCGCGAAGTACTCTGCCAATGCGCCGAAATCTTTATTTCGGGCAAAAATATTCACCGTCACATAGACTTTTCTGCCCAGCGCATGGGCATAGTCGATCGCGCTTTTCAGTTCATCTCTGTCAAAATTATCCGAAAAAGAGCGGAGAGAGAAGCTCTTCCCGCCCAAATATACGGCGTCGGCGCCGAAATACAGCGCCGTTTTCAGTTTTTCAAAATTGCCCGCAGGGGCGAGCAGTTCCGTTTTATCCTTCATGCCCTTCCTCATTTTGTTTGCCGTTTCACACTGACAGCAACGCCTTCTCCGAGCGCCAAAACAGACGTAATAAAGTCCTCATCCGCACTCACCGCTTTAAGATAGTCGCGGATGCGGTCTATCAGAGAATGACGCTTGGGCGGCACGGGACTTCTTCCGTCCACCCAGCCGTACAGCAGAACGTCATCGGCGATCAGCACCCCTCCGCCGCGCAAAAGCCTCTTTAAGTCGGGCAGATAATGCACATACTGCGCCTTCGGCCCGTCTAAAAAGATAAGGTCGAACGGCCCTTCGAGCGCGGGCAAAACGTCCGCCGCGTCGCCCAAAACACAGCGGGCGCGGCCTGAAAGGCCGAACTCCTGAAAATTTTTTTTCGCCTTTTTGTGGCGATCCTCGTCGATTTCAACCGTCGTAAGGCGGGCATTCGGTGCTTCGAAGAGCATCGCCGCCCCCGAAAGCCCCTCCGCCGTGCCAATCTCCAAAATTTGGGAGGGTACGACCTCCCGCACGGTGAGAAGAAGGTATTGCAGCACCTCGTCCGGGCAGACGGGATCCCGCCTATCTTTCAATTCCTGCCGCATTTTCTCTATGCGCGCATCGATACGCGGCATGAAGAGCATACGAATGTTTTCGCCCGTCATACCCGCGTTATGAGCGCCATGATGACGGGATTCTGCTTGGTCTTTTTGTAGATGAAATTTTTGACCGATTTTTTAATACATGCGGCAAGTTCCGTATTGTTTACGTCCGCGCGCACGTCCGTCTGTTCGGCGCAATGCACCACGATCTGTTTGATATCCGAAAGGTAGTCGGCGTTTTCCGGCATGACAAAGCCGCGGTTGACTACGACGGGATCGCTCAAAAGGTCGCCGCTCCGCTCGGATACACAGGCACTGATGACGAAGATCCCGTCCTCGGACAAGTGTTTCCTGTCCTTCATGACGATGCTGTTTTCCCTGTCCTCGAGGCTCGCCCCGTCTACAAGGCGTGAGCCGGACGAAACGCTTTCCCCGAACTGCATGCCCGTTTTAGTCAATTCCACGCAGTTGCCGATATCGGGCAGAAGGATATTGTTCTCGCTCATGCCCAACTCGACCGCGAGCTGTGCGTGCCGTTTGAGGTGACGGTATTCGCCGTGTACGGGGATAAAATATTCCGGATCGAGCAGAGAATGCAGTATTTTCAGCTCTTCCTGGCAGGCGTGGCCGGAAACATGGATCTTTTCGAGCGTTTCATAAACGACGTTCGCGCCCTTCCTGTACAGGTTATTGATGACGCGGTAGATCATCTTTTCATTGCCGGGAATGGGGCTTGCCGATATGATGATCGTATCATTGGCGCCGATGGTCACCTTATTGAATTCTCCCGCCGCCATGCGCGTCAGCGCGCTCATCGGTTCGCCTTGGCTGCCCGTAGACACAATGACGATTTCCCGATCGAAATAATTTTTAGATTTTTCCACATCGATCAGGACGCCTTCCGGAATGGAAAGTTCCCCGATCTTGCTCGCCGCATCCACGACGTTGAGCATACTCCGCCCCGAAAGGGCGACCTTGCGCCTGTACTTGACGGCGAGGTCGACGATCTGCTGCAGCCGGTGCACGTTGGAGGCAAAGGTCGCCACGATAATGCGCCGATCCATATTTTCGGAAAAGAGGTGGTCGAGGGTCGTCCCCACGACCGTTTCGCTCATCGTATATCCGGGGCGCTCGACATTGGTGGACTCGCATAACAGCAGTTTTACCCCTTCCTTGCCGATCTCCGCGATACGGGAAAGGTCGATCGGTCTGCCCGCGACAGGCGTCAGATCGATCTTAAAGTCGCCGCTATGGAAGATCCTTCCCTGCGGCGTATCGATGGAGAGCGCCACCGCCCCCGCGATCGAATGGTTGACGTTGATAAACTCCACCCCGAAACAGCCGAGTTTGATCTTATCGCCCGGTTTGATACAGACGGGGTGTGCCTTGTTGATGCGCTGTTCGCGCAATTTGTTGTCCGCCAGTGCCAAAGAGAGTTTCGTTCCGTACACGGGTGCCTGCACGTCTTTCAAAAGATAGGCAAGACCGCCGACGTGATCCTCATGCCCGTGGGTGATCAAGATACCGCGCACCTTGTTCTTGTTCTGTACGAGGTAACTGATATCGGGAATGACGAGATCTATGCCGGGCAGCTCTTCATCCGGAAAGGTAAGGCCGGCATCGATGACGATGATGTCGTTGCCGTACTCGATCGCGGTCATATTTTTGCCGATCTCGCCGACGCCGCCGAGGAAGATGACCTTGACGGGGTTCCTGCCCCGCTTGCCGTTCCTCTTGACATCCTTTCTGTTCGTTCCCTCTCTCACATCCGCTTCCTTTTGCGCCGGCTGTACCGCCGCGGCGCGGTGCTTGTCCGCCTTCTTATCGCGGCGGGGCTGTTCTACCGCGCTCTCCTCTTTCGAATGCCCTTTGGCGTTTCCGATATAGCGGGGCGCCACGCGCCCCGTTCCGCCCTTCTTTGCTTGCGGCGCTCTGCCGCCGGCGTTCTGTTTTTGCTCCAAAATACGCTCCTTTTCGTCCGCCGTCAAAAACAAAAGGCTGAACGGAAAATCAGCCCTTCGTATATCTTTTCCGTTTTTGCGTGACGGCCCGTACGAGGCGGCTTTCCTGCCGCCGCTTGTTTATTTTATGGGCTTTGCTCGCCCTATAAGTTCTTTTTTGTCAGCGCCTGCGGCTCGCCGCAATCCGCTGCGCAAGATCTGCCACCAATTTTTTTGAAAGCGCGTCCGGATTGTCGTCCGTCAGCTTGATGCTGCGCCGCACGACGCGCAGCGGCTGGTCCGTCGGTTCCGTCTTATTGTCTTTGGCGGAAACGGCGGGGCGCAGTGTGCGCGGCTTTTTGACGTGTACGGCGGACTTTTCTTCCGCTGCAGGCAGCGGACGTTCCCGCTCGGCCGATACCGGCACCGTTTGCGGAGCGGACTGCGCAGTCATCGAACGGATCGCATTGAGTATGGCTTCCGTATCCGCTGCGGGCGATGCCGGTGCCTCCGCGACCGCGGGCGACAAATCGATAAAATATGACAAATCGAATGTCATCAATCCCTTTTTCAGCGAAGCCGACTTTTCGACTTCCTCTTCCGTCAGCGCATCTTCGCCCTGCACAACGCGCATCGCCGCCATTTCGGCGAGGATCTCCCTATCCTTCTCGCGGCGCGCAGTATCCGCAAACAGCGCATTCTTTGCGCGCACCGCGCGCCCGGCAAGTTCGTCGTCGACGAGCGCAGGCGCCTGCTCGAGCGCCGCACAGGCGTCAAAAAATGCTTTGTACGCCTCTTCCGAATAAATCATCGGCAATTTATTCGTGCGAACGGCGTCGTCCGCGGCGGCAAGGGCACTCGTGCCCCATACTTCCACGCTTTCCAGCCGTTGGCCGAGTTCAAAGAGCATCGCCTCGCCGCGCAGCGTATTGCCGCCCGCGATATAGCGGTTTGCCGTATTTTTCGCGCTGTCTGCCGCCTTTAAAATGTCGGGGATATAGTCGTAAGAAAGGCTTTCCTTATAATCCTCGATGGCGCTGTCCAGCCTTCGGAATTCCGGAAGCTGGCGGACACTGACAGCCCCGCTCAGGGTGCGCTGCATCTCCTCCAGCTTGCCCTCCATGGCGGAGAGCACGTCCCCCGGCATCGGCGAAAGACGCTCGGCGACCCGCTCTGCAAGCGCATCGTAATCCAAAGGCTGCAACTGATCCAGCTTTTCCGCAAGCGTCAGCAGGGGCGCAAATTTTTCCTCCCACTCGGTCAGGTCGGGGCGGCGGATCGCTTCGATCTTTTCCGCAAGATCGTCGTAGATCGCCATATCCTGCTTATAAGTATATTTCATCTCCTGCAGAATATCGTCGCGCATCTTTTCGATATCCATGGAAAGCCCCGTGTATACGCTTTCGATGGCAAGGGCGTTGTCACCGTGCATAAATCCGGCGACCGCGCCCTCCTTTTGCGGTGCGCTCTCCGGCCGCACTACGGCAGATGCGGGGCCCGCGCTCTGCCTGCTTTCGGGCGCTTTGCCGCCCGCTGACATTTCCGAAAGGATGCTTTCCTTCTGTTTTTCCAATTCTCCGAGCATGCGCTCCACGGACGAACGCTTATATCCCCCCACTTCGTCGGTGACAGGTTCGCCGTTGCTGCGCCGCAGGGCGGCGATCTCGTCCATCTGCATGAGCACGCCGCGCAATTCGGAAATATATTTATCGGTCACCCGCAGCCGTTCTGCGGGAGAGAGGCCGTTCATCTTTTTGCGGAAGGAATCAGACATAATGCCCCCTGTTTCGGTTTGGATCTCTGCATACAGTATTCCGTATCTTATTTTACTACATTTGGTAAAAAAAGTAAATGCTTTGCCCGCTTATTTTTTGACATTCGGGCGAACTTTTTATACGCGCATGTAAAAAAACTCTCCTTCCTCCCCAATTCGGGCGGCAAACACTTGTCAAAATTTTTACTTTATTATATAATATTTAGGTATAGAATCAACTCGGGTTTTTGCAAACCTGCAGTCGAAATCGAAGGAGATAAGGATTATGAGAGTTTACAACTTTTCGGCAGGCCCTTCTATGCTTCCCCTTGAAGTGCTCGAGGAAGCGCAGAAAGAATTTCTTGATTTTCAGGGAACGGGCATGAGCGTCACGGAGATCAGCCACCGCGACAAGGCTTTCGCCCCCATCGTGGAAGAAGCGGAAGCGCTGATGCGCGAGCTGATGAACATCCCCGACAATTACTGCGTGCTCTTCGTGCAGGGCGGCGCGAGCCAGCAATTTGCGGCTGTCCCCCTCAACCTGATGCACAGCGGCAAAGCGGATTACATCGTGACGGGCAACTTCTCGAAAAAGGCTTGGCAGGAGGGACAGATCTACGGCGAAGCGAGAAAGGTCGCCTCTTCCGAAGATAAAAACTACACTTATATTCCCGACGTGGATCAGATCGCGTTCAACGACGATTCCGACTATGTGCATATCTGCTCGAACAATACCATTTTCGGCACCCGTTATATTAAATTCCCCGAAACGAAAAAGCCCCTCGTCTGCGATATGAGTTCAGAGATCCTCTCGCGCGAGGTCGACGTTTCCAAATTCGGCGTCATCTATGCGGGCGCGCAGAAAAACCTCGCCCCCGCCGGCGTGACCATCGTCATCGCCCGCAAAGATCTCATCGAAGATCCCCTGCCCATCTGCCCGACCATGCTCAAATGGAAAACGCAGGCGGACAACGGTTCCCTCTATAACACCCCTCCCTGCTTCTCCATTTATATGGCGAACCTTGTTTTGCGCCATCTCAAAAAATTGGGCGGCATAAAAGAGATCAACAAAGTCAACGAATACAAGGCGGGGCTTTTGTACGACTTTATCGACAATTCCAAACTCTACACCAACAGCGTAGAGAAAAAGTACCGTTCCATCATGAACGTGCCCTTCGTGACCCCCTCCAAAGAGCTGGACGAAAAGTTCGTCAAGGAAGCGAAGGCGGAAGGCCTTGTGACTCTGAAGGGCCATCGCCTCGTCGGCGGCATGCGCGCTTCCATCTACAACGCGATGCCCGTAGAAGGCGTCAAAAAGCTCATCGAGTTCATGAAAAAATTCGAAAAAGAAAACGCCTGACCGGGCGCATGCTATAAGGAGAAAGCGATCATCATGCCTCAGATACTCAAACTCAATGCGATCAGCCCCGTGGCGGACAAAGAATTTCCCGCGGGCTACACCTTTACAACGGAAGCAAAAAACCCCGACGGCATCATGCTGCGGAGTTTTAATATGCACGAATATCCTTTGAACGACGAACTGCTCGCCGTGGCGCGCGCGGGCGCGGGCACGAACAACATTCCCATCCCCGCCTGCACCGAAAAGGGCATCGTCGTATTCAATACCCCCGGCGCAAACGCCAACGCCGTGAAAGAGCTCGTTATCTGCGAACTTTTCCTCGGCGGCAGAAAGATCGTCGACGCGATCGACTGGGTCAAAACTTTAAAGGGCACAGAAGGCGTCGGCAAAGCCGTCGAAAAGGGCAAATCTAAATTCGTCGGCCATGAAATTTCCGGCAAGACCCTCGGCGTGATCGGCCTCGGCGCCATCGGCGTGATGGTCGCCAATACCGCCGTCGACCTCGGCATGAATGTGCTGGGCTATGACCCCTACCTTTCCGTTGCGGGCGCTCTGCACCTCGACAACAGGGTCAAGACGGCCGATCTCGACACCCTCATCAAGTCGTCCGACTTTATCACCGTACACGTTCCCCTTACCCCCGATACCGAAAAGATGTTCAACGCCGATGCCTTTGCGAAGATGAAGGACGGCGCGGTGCTCATCAACAATTCGCGCGGAGAGTTGGTTGACGCGAACGCCGTTTTGGCGGCGATCGAGAGCGGCAAGCTCGAAAGATACATTACAGACTTCCCCTCCGACGAGCTGATCGGCGTGCCCAACGTGATCTGCGTGCCCCACTTGGGCGCGAGCACGCCCGAAGCGGAAGACAACTGCGCGCAGATGGCGGCGAAAGAGCTGGTCGATTACATCGAAAACGGCAACATCACCCACAGCGTCAACTTCCCCGACGTGTGCGCCCCCCGCACGACGGCTTCGAGAATCGCCGTCATGCACGACAATGTGGAGGGCGTCATCTCCAAAGTGACTTCCCTCATTTCGGCTAACGGCATCAATATCGCCAACATTATCGACAAATCTAAAAAAGATAAGGCGTATATGCTCGTCGATTTGGACGCCAAGATCCCCGAAAACGTGGTAAAAGAGATCGAATCCAACCCGGCAGTGATCCGCGTCAGAGTGTTTCAGTAACTGAATTTTTTCCGCGCCGCCCCGCGATAACTTTCGCGGGGCGGCTTTTTTGTGCGCGCTTTCGATCAGAGGGGATATTTCTTTTCGATCTTGTAATCCAGCCCGTGCGCCTGCGCCCCTTCCCAAAACTGGATCAGTTCCAAACATTCGGCATATGCAGTCTTTTCCCCGTACAAAAATGGATCTACATCCGAACGTTTTTCCCTTTGCAGTTCATCGAGGCTCAAAGACAACATGTCGATCAAGTACAGCAGAGTTTCTTTTGCGGTCAGTTTCTCCATTTTAAATTTCCTCGTTAAGAATATCATCATAATCAACCATATCTTGAAAGATACAGCAATTATAAATTTTTTCTATAAACTTTCGTTTTCGCGCATAATAAGCGTTTCTCTCCCAAGGCAGCATGCAGATGAGCGTCATGTCGCTCTTGCCTTTTTTAAGTCCGTCGATCATATTGCGCACCCATTCGTTTGCATGGCTATAAATTTCTTCTATGATCTTACAGACGGCGATCGTCTCTTCCGTGATGTCGACGACCTGCTTTCTGCGCCCGATGTAAAATACAGCTGGTTCCTTTCCGTCCTTCATGGCCTGCCCGATGTATGAATATCTTTTTACAATATCTTCCACACCATCTTTCGTCATAATAATTTCTTTTTCCCTTCTTTTCGACATTATTATAACGGAATATCTTCCGCAAAAATCCCCAACTTTTTACGGCTTTGGCATGATTTTCCTTTTAGCTTTCTCTTATGATTTACTCCCCTTATCTTTTTTAATTCCCCCCTATGCCTTTCCATAAAAAACAAGTGCGCGCGTTTGAAAAAACGCGCGCACTTGTCACTCCTACCCGTATTTTATTCTTGCAAAAATATCCTTTCTATTAAGCTTTCCGCCAAAGAAACACTTTCCGCCCCTTGGAGGAAACGCTTGCATACCCCCCTTCGCCTTCCCCCGTTGGGGGAAGCCTTTTTGCCCCTGTCAAACCTGAAGTTAGGAAAAAAGTTTTGCATTACACCCCTTTGCCTTCCCCCATTGGAAAACGCTCGCACATTTCTCCTTTTGCCTTCCCCCATTGGGGAAACTGCGCATTTTTCCTTTCCGCCTTCCCCCGTTGGGGGAAGGGGGACCGCTTGCGGTGGATGAGGGGATTATATACCCCCCTCATCAGTCACCTGCGGTGACAGCTTCCCCACAAGGGGAAGCCTTTTTGCGCATCCCCTTGTACGACGACCCAAGGGGAACCTTTTAGTGACACAAAAAAACAACGCAGAGAGTTGCTCTGCGTTGTTCTATGGTGTTTTACTGTAACAGTAATGCGACGTAATGCTGCAATGTTTCTGCCCCGCCCGATGTTTCAATACTCAAATAATAGATGATATCATCAACAGTAAAGCGAGCGTAAATATTATTTGCCGACATGGACTCGATTTTATAATTGACAGCAACTCCATCAACATTCAACAATTCATTCAAGTTTGTAAAATCATCAAATCGCTGAAACTGATCTTCGCTAAAACATACACCCAAAACCACTGAATCAAAATCACTTTCGGAGATAAACATTACATTTTGAATAACATAAACCAACTGATTGTTCTCTTCTAATCTATGAGCACTATATTCTGCTAAGACAAATCCTTCTTGATAGTATAAAAAATCCAAGGAATTTTCATCAACAAATGTTTCTATGTCCGTGATCTGCTCCGTCCTAATCGATGCTTCATCAAAATAGCGCGGCCCGTCGTTGCGGTTGACCCAAAAAGTGATCAAAAAGATACACCCCACCAAGAGCACGGCAGCCAAGGCAAGGCAGACGGACAAAATTTTTGTCCGCTTATTGGCAGCGAGCACTTCTCCTTCGATCGATTTTCGCCCTTCGCCGTCCTGCCCGTACAGCTCTTCGGTCAGCTGTTTCGCCTGCTCCAGCTTGTCTGTGCGCTGCGGCTGGTTCTGAGCAAAGTTTTGTATCGCTTTCAATGGGTCTTTATTCTCTTGCATATTGTTCAACTAATATTGACTATTAGCGCCTCCTCGATGTCCAGATCGTCGTCCATTTTAATGTAACCTTGCTCTCCTGAACCAAATCCGCTCGAAGCCTGCAGATAGGTATCCGTTCTGAACAGCGATCCGTTATTGTAATAGTTGATCGTGATGTATCCGTAGACCATCATGATGTGGGCATTGGTAGAATTCGCCTTGCTGACGAACGTCTGCCCGTCCGAATGTACGATGGCATATACAAAATTATAGCTGGTACACAGCAAAACGCCCACCTTGCCCGCGTTGATGGCGTTGCCGAACGCCGTCAAGTTGACGTTTTTGGAATTTGCATAGAAAGAAGTATACGAAAGGCTGTACCCCTGCCCCTGCACATACGACTGCAGCCCGTTCTTAAAGCCAGTGCCCGTCGTTCCGATGCCGCCGACGTTGATGTCCATCACGTCGTAGAGGGTATTGAATACGGTCGTCACGGCAGAAAACCCTACATCGGGATAATAACGATATACCCCATTCACCATCATGCCCGGCTCAAAGTTGGGCATCAGGTTGGTGTAAAAGCGGTCATAGTAGCCGACGATGTTGGTGCCCGCCGTCGCCGCGCAGAAATTCGTCTTGGACGTATCGCCGTTCCCATAGGAGGGCGCAAATTCGACAAAATATGTATTATTCACCGTATAGCTGTCACGGTAGATATATTCGCTGTCCTCGTAAGAAACCCCTCCGCCGCTGTAGTCATTCGAATCGTCTAAATAATAGATCGTTTGTGCGGATGCGCAATGCTGCGGTATGCAAACCAGTGCGACGGCATTGGCAAGCACAACCGCGGCGGCAATAAAAAGGGTGACCAATCTCTTTTGCAGTTTTAGTGACATTATACACTTCTCCTTTGTTATTAGGTTTTATACTTATATAACAAATGAAAAGTGCCGTTCGTTCGAAAAAACACAAAAAAAATTTAAATTATTTGGAAAAATTTCTTATTTTCTCTTCCAACTTCTCTAAGCGATAGGAAAGAGTTGATTTGGAACAGTGCATGATCGCCGCGATTTCGCTGAGCGGACTCTGATACCAATACCGATAGATGATCAAATCTTTTTCGCGTTGCGATAGTTGTATTAAAATTTCATACACCGTCAAACTTGATTCGTCTAATTCTACGGCGATGCCTTGGGCGATTTCTAAAGGGCTTTCCATCCTCCTCTTGTAACATTTCAGTTTGTTTTTCGCCAAATTCTTGACGATAGTGTTGATCCATGCTTTGGCATTTTTGTTTTCGCGAAATTTATCGGCTTTTCGGACGATGGTCAACAAGCAATCTTGCACGACGTCTTCCGCGTCCGCTTCACTCAGCAAATACGAGCGCGCCACCGCTTTCATTGCACCGCCGACCCGCTGGAAGATTTCGCCTATGGCGTTACGATCTCCCTCTGCGATCGCCTTGATCAATTTCCCCAACTCGACATTTTCGCTTTCGTTCATTTTGCATTCTCAACATGATATTTAAAATTTATTGAACGGGCTTTTGCAAGCCCCAAAAAAACAACGGGAAAATAAAAATAACGAAATACAGCAAGAGTCCTGAAAAACAGAAAGTTTTTCAGGACTCTTCGCCGCAATATAATTGCGTAATTGGTCGAGGTGACGGGACTTGAACCCACGACCTCTTGGTCCCGAACCAAGCGCGCTACCAAACTGCGCTACACCTCGATGTTACACCTTTTATGAAAGACTCCCTTGCTGCAAACCGCCCCTCTGTTCATCGATTCGAAAGCCTTATCTATTATAGCAAAGACAAATCGCTTTGTCAAACGATAATTTTACTTTTTATCCCCCTTTTTCCCTTCCTTTCCATAAAATATTATAATATAGTATATTTTTACAGTCCTAAATCGGCGCTCAGCGCCGCCCGGAACGGAATGCCAGCCACTTGCCCATCCGCTCCGCCAACACGGCTGCAAGCGCGCACAAAATCAGATCTTTGGGCATATAGAGGATATTGTTGACGAGTATCGCCTGCCACAGCCCATCCATCTTCATATAAAAATGCCATATACAGGCAAAGTACGGAACCCCGACCAAATAGTTCGCCAAAAAGCCGGCAAGCGCCGCAACGACCGCCCTGCGCAGGGTCAGCGGGCCGCGCCCGCGCACCGCGCCCGCCGCAAAGGCCGCCGCGGCAAAGCCGAGGATATAGCCGAAAGTAAGCTGCAAAACATAGGCGAACCCGCCTCCGCCCGAAAAGACGGGCAGCCCCAAAAGCCCCATAAAAATGTATACGGCGACAGAAGCCGTGCCCCACTTTGCACCGAGCAAAAGCCCCGCCAAAACCGCGACCACCGTCTGGAAGGTGATCGGCACATACGGAATGGGAATGCGGATATAGGCGGAAACGATCATCAGCACCACAAACAGGGCGCATTCGGCGATCCGCGCCGTCATGCCGCGATTGGTATTGATCAAATTTTTATCGTTTATGTCAGGCATAGTAATCTTAAAACAACTGAAATTATAGCATAATACGCACTTCGCCCGCCGAAAGGGTACAAGTTTCTCCGCTTTCGAATCGCACGATCAAAAAACAATTTTCATCGAGGTCTATCACCTCCGCTTCGCCCTCCACCGCACCGGAAAGCACGCGCACCCTTCTGCCGATCACAAAAGAGCGCCGTTTATACTCCGCAAAAAACGTCCTTTCGGGAATGCGGTCCACATAATAGCGCAGCCTTTCCAAAATCGCCGCCGCCAGGCGCGCGCGCCCTTCTTCGGGATATTCCCCCTCGGCAAAAACAGGCGCAGCGATTTCCTTTAATTCAGCGGGAAAGGCGCAATGTTTCACGTTTACCCCGATCCCAACGACGGCGTAGGCGAGCCCGCCGCTTTCCACGTCGAAGGAGGCCTCCGTCAAAATGCCGCAAACTTTTTTGCCGCTCATATATATGTCGTTCACCCACTTGATCGCGGCGTCCTTGCCCGAAACCCGCTCGATCGCCTCTGCGACGGCGACGGCGGCGCACGCCGTAATAAACAGCGTTTCGGATGCAGGCAGCCGCGGCCGAAGCAGAACGCTCAAATACAGCCCCGTGCCGGCAGGCGAATAAAAGGGCCTGCTGTAACGCCCCCTGCCCGCCGTCTGTGCTTCGGCGACGACCGCCGTCCACGCCGAAGCCCCCGCCGCCGCAAGTGCCTTGACGTCGTCGTTGGTGGAAGCCGTCGTTTTGACGACCCGCACGGAAAAATCGCTTTCCCGTAAAAATTTTTCGATCCCGGCGGAAGATAAAACATCGCTTTCGGCGCGCAGGGCATACCCCCGGTTGCGGACGGAATCGATCGCAAAGCCGTCCTTCTCCAAAGCGCGAATACATTTCCATACCGCATTGCGGCTGACGCCGGATTCGGCGGCGAACTGCTCGCCGGAGATATATTCTCCGCGCGCTTCCTCCAATCGCCGCAGCACTTTTTCTTTCAGCTCCATAGCCCTATCTTACCATACCCGCCCACAATTGTCAACTAAAATACTGTTAATGGTTGACAATTTAGGATAAAAAGAAGAGAGGTATTAAAAAACCTCTCTCTTTTTGCAGCATTATGCCGCGCATAGTATTATAGATCTGCCATTTTTACGGCGTAACGCGGTTGATATCCCTTGGGAACATGGAGGCATAGCGCACGTTCTTAAAGCCCAAAAGGTGCATCGTAATGCGCTCAAGACCCAAGCCCAATCCGCCGTGGGGCGGCATACCGTATTTATGCGCCATCAGATAACTTTCAAAATCATCAGGGTTCATCCCGCGCGCCTTCATCTTGGCAACCTGCTCGTTATAGTCATGGATGCGCTGTCCGCCCGTCGTGATCTCGATACCGCGGAAGAGCAGGTCAAAGCTGAGCGTGTAGGCAGGATCTTCCGGGTCATCCATCGCATAGAAAGGCCTCTTTTCGGAAGGATAATGGGTTACGAACAGGAAGTCGGAATCGTATTCCTGCTTTGCCCACTTGCCAAGGAGCTGCTCTTCTTCCGGCTCGAAGTCGCGGTAGTCGGTGATCTTCTTTTTGAACTTTTTGGTGATGATCTCCTTCGCGTCCATAAATTTGACGATCGGGATCTCTTTGATCTCCGGTAAATTGACGTTCAAAAGCGCGATCTCTTCGGCGTAATCTTTTCGGAGCAGCGCCATGATGTATTTGAGCGCGCCCGTTTCCATATTCATGATATCGTAAAAACTGTCGATAAAGCCCATCTCGAAATCCATGCTGATATATTCGTTGAGATGGCGCGAAGTATCGTGATGTTCGGCGCGGAATACGGGCCCGACCTCAAACACGCGCTCATACACGGGCACGAGCATCTGCTTGTAGAACTGCGGGCTCTGCGCCAAAAACACCTGCTTGCCGAAATAATCGAGCTTAAAAATATTCGCGCCCCCTTCCGCGCCCTGCGCGTTGATTTTGGGGGTACGGATCTCGGTAAAGTTTTGGCTGAACAAAAATTCGCGGAAGCCGCGCGCGATCCCCTCTTGAATTTTGAACACGGCGCGCTCCTTCGGATTGCGGAGGGTCACCGGGCGCATATTCAGATTGAGATCGAGCGGAATATTGTCCAACTGTTTTTTGTTGATGACGATGGGCATCTGCTCGGCGGGCGTCGAAAGCACTTCGATGTTGTGTATCTGCATCTCATACCGATCTTCGCGCGTCTGATCTTTGACGATCTTGCCCGTCAGTTTGACGGCGCATCCCTCAACGACCTTATCGTCCATACGATAATCGGAAAAATCGGGGGAATAGACGCACTGCACGACATCGCGCGCGGTGCGGATAATGACAAAGGCAAAGCCCGTCATTTCGCGAATGCGGTGAATCATCCCCTTCATGACGACCTCTTGATCGACATGCGCGGGAAAATCTTTATACTCGACACAAGTTTTTTTGATCTCGCCGTCCATCTTTTCCATAATTCAGACCTCTTAAAAATATTTCAGTGTCTATTTTAATATTTTGCCTAAAAAATTGCAAGCGAATGCGCGCGGCGCACCTATTTTTTTCTCATTCCGCACGCTGCCCGACGCGCCGCAGCGCTTTGGGCAGTTTGTTTTTCATGACGACGCCGCTCGCCTTGCCGAGCCCCAGCGCAAAGCCGCCGTACATCGCCGCACACCATCCCTTTCCGCAAGAAGCAGGCACTTCTTCCCCGCGCAGGTATGCCCGCGCTTCCTCTTCCGTCAGCTCGTTCGCATTGCAAAAGTTCTCTCTCTGCACCGCCATCGCGAGTGCATGGGCCGGTTCGAACCTGCCGCCGGAAACCTCTCCGAGGCGGACACCCGCGCGCAGCACTTTTAATCCGGCGAGCGGGAAAAGGCCCTCTGGCACTAGGTAAAGCGCATGCCCGAAAGAGAGCAATTCTCCCCGCAAAGGCGCCTTAAGAAATTCCCCTTCGAATGCGCGCCAAACCGCCGCGTCCCTCTTATCGGCGGACAGATTTTTGGCGCGCCGTATCGGCGCCATTTCCTCCCCGCCCGTTTTCAAAAAGAGCGCCGCATAATGCCCTTCTCCGCGCACGCGGTGCGGCCAAAGTTTATGCTCTTCCAAAAGAGTGAGCCCATCCTCTTCGACAAACCGCGCCGCATTGTTTTCGTCCTCTTCCCTCGAAAATGTACAGGTAGAATAGACGAGCCGGCCGCCCGGGCGAAGCATCTTTACGGCGCTCTTTATTATTTTTTTCTGCCTGTCGGCACACATCGCCACGTTTGCCTCGCTCCATTCGGCAAGCGCGGCCGGTTCTTTGCGGAACATCCCCTCTCCCGAACAGGGCGCATCGACGAGAATTTTGTCAAACCATCCCGCAAAACGTTCTTCCAACGATTCGGGGTCGGCGCACAGGACGACCGCGTTCGTTACCCCCATGCGCTCGACATTTTCAGAGAGGATCGCCGCGCGGGACGGAATTTTTTCGTTGAGGACGAGGATCCCTTCCCCCTTCATCGCCGCGGCGAGCTGCATGCTCTTGCCCCCCGGCGCCGCACACAGATCGAGCACCCGCTCTCCCGGCGATGCTTGCAAAAGAGGGGCGGCGCAGGCCGCGCTCGGTTCCTGTACATAAAAAAGTCCCGCAGCAAAGGGGATGCCCCGGCCCGGTTTTTCATCTCGGATATAATAAGCGGCGTCCGCCCACGGCACAGCGCCGTCTATGTTCAAAATCCGCTTGGAAAGAAATTCTTCGCAAGAGATCTTGCGCGTATTGACGCGCACGCCCTTGACGGGCGGCGCATCCAGGCATGCAAAATACGCCTCGGCATCAGGCAATTCCCCCGCAATGCGGGCTCGATAGGCGGCGGGAAGTTTCATTCCTCCTCCGCCCAAAGCAAACGCTTAAATTCAGAGAGTTTATAGATCTCCCCGATAGCGCCTTCGGAATACATTTTATGCGCGGCATCGCGGCGGACGGAATCATCCCCGTCCTCCTCGACGAACACATTACAGCCGGAAAGCTTGAGCGAGTATCTTCCTCCGCGCGCGACGATCGCCTTCACCAACCGCTTGGCGAGGGGCAAATCCTCTTCGATGCTGCGGGAAAAACTGAACCGCCTTCCTTTAAATTCGCGCGATTGCGGTTTGACGCGATAGCCGAACACAAAATCATTGAATTTGGCGCGGCGTTCCCCCCTCTCGCGTTTTGCTTTGACTTTATCGCTGATATATTTGGCACGCGCCTGCGACGAACAATTGGAAAACTGATAGTCGTGGATCTTGCCCTGCCGAACGGAAAATCTTTCAAGCAGTTCGGAAAGGGAACACTGTTCCTTTTCGCACATTGCCTCCGCGATCTTCATCGTGGCATAGGCATCGTCCGCCGCACAGTGCGGCGTATATTCCACTTCAAAAATTTCGGTGAGCGCCTCCAATCCCGCCTGTCTGTCAAACGTCTTGGTCATCGCCATATAGATGACCTGCGTATCCGCAAACCGAAAGGAAAAGGAAGGCAGCTTATAACGGCGGGTCTCAAGGCACAGATATTTTACATCATTCACCGCCGCGTGCCCGAACACGAGTTTATCCTCTCCCTCCAACAGCTTTTTGATGCGAGAATAAAAATGCGGAAAGGGCGGATATTTTTTAAATTCTTCGTAGTCATAAGGAAGCACGATCCCGTCACCCCCGCGGTCAGTCAAATGAAATTTTCCGTTCGGGTTGATCAGAATGTCTTCTTTCTGTATAATATTAAATTTTTCGTCGCACACGCAATAGCCGAATACGCAGATCTTCGCCACATTTTTATAGACGCAAGCGCATTCGATATCAAAAAAAACGTACTCCATGACAGCCGCCATTCGTATAACTGTTTTTAATATTATAACACAATGCGGCGGCCGTGTAAAGCTATTTGCCTGCCCGCCTTCCATGAACAGAAAAACCCGCCCGCACACTTTATGCGGACGGTTTTATATTTTATGCCTGACATAGTAATCTCAATATCTCTATTTCGGTAAAAATACATGCATTTTGAATCAAGCGCCCTTGATTCTGGCCACATCTGTATTATCTTTCTTTTCGTCTTTCAATTCGCGGATAGGGTGCGCCTGCTCTTCAAAGCGATAGTCCCTCCCCGCCTTTTTAATGCTCTTTTCTATGACCATGTGGCTTGCGAGCGAATTGACATTGCCCTGCACTTCTTTATTGTACGAGAAGAAGCGATGCCTGTCCGGAAGTTTATCCACCTCTTCGAAGGTCTCCGCGTTCCCCGACAGGCGGACACTCTTCAAAACCTCGCGCACATATTCCTTCTGCGGCGTAAAATGCAAGAGCGACGGAAACTCCCCTCCCTCGGGGAAGAGCTGCTGCCACACTTTGCCGTCATACCGCTCCAAAAGTTCGCACGCATAGCGCAGGTGCGAAAGTTCCTCTTCAAAGTGCATCAGCCAAATATCCTTGATGCGCGCATCCGTTTCATCTTCATAACACGACCAATAGAGATAGCATTCCGTATATTCGTGCATGACCATGCAGTCATACATGCTGACGGTGGGATCGGACAGACACCCGTACCCGGTCACATGCTGCTCTTCGATCATCGCGATCTCCGAATACAGTTTTCTGCCCAATTCGGAATCGTGCTGGTTTGCAATATTGAGGTAGTAATTCATCGTCTGCTGCTCCGCAGCCGTGATAATGCCGATGTTCAGGCGCGTGATCGGATCGTTCAGATAATTGTTGATATAAAAGCGCACGTCGTCATACGGGTGGCGCGGCTCGGATACGGTCGGACGGCCGGGCATGATCTCGGTGTAACTTCCCACCAGTTTTTCCGCATGCACGCCGCGTTCGAAGTTCAAAAGATCGGCATAACGGTAAAGGTGATCGAAGTCCTCCAAAAGGGCAAAATCCAACTGATGTTTGACGTATTCGTTCTTTTCCCTCTGCGCCAAAATGGCCGTGAGATCGACGGCGAGCTGTTCATATCCGATGGTGTGTTCGAGGGCGCTTTCATTCCTCGGCTTCAAATTGGCGATACGCTTCTGCTGCTGTTGTTCCCCGCGGCGGATCATCGCCATGGCGCGGCGCACGTCATTGTTCGTACAATGGCGGGTAAAGCGCACAGTATTCCAAATCGCCTCAAATTCCGTGCCGTTCATCAATATGATGCGGACGCGCGTATACGGATCGACCGTTTCCTTATCGTAGGGTTTGACATTGATGTTCTTCCAATTCTTATAAATTTTTTCGATGGGTTTGGATTTTTCTTGGAACGGATTCATACCGACCTCCTGTTTTTTTGAAATATTATGCGCCCGCGCCCGTTTTTTTATGCGGAAAATTTGCGCTAAGCCCCCATTTTGTGATAAAATAGAGTGGTACAAGGAGAAAACATGCTCGCAATCATCGTCGCCATGAAAAAGGAAGCGGACGCGCTGCTTTGTTCCGCCGCAGTCAAAAACGAATGCACGCTGTACGGCAAACCCGTTATACGCGGAAGCGCCTTCGGAAAGGATTTTACCCTCCTCCTTTCGGGCGTCGGCAAGTCCAACGCCGCCGCGGCGGCCATGCTCGCCGCGACCCTTCCGGAAACGGACGCACTCCTCAATTTCGGTCTGGCGGGCGGCGTTCCGCCATCGGCAGCCATCGGCAGCATCCTGCGCATCACCCGCGCCGTACAATACGACTTCGATCTGAGCGAGATCAACGGCACCCCCATAGGTACCCTCGACGAATATGCGGAACCCTCCTTTTATCTGCAAGACGGGGCAAGCGCTTTCCCGAAGGCGCTCCTCGCCACGGGCGACAGGATGACCAATTCTTCGGACAGCCTTCCGCTCCTGAAACAGCTCGGCGCGGCCCTGCGCGATATGGAGGGCGCCGCAATCGCCCACGTTGCAGAATTCACCGGCCTTCCCCTATGGATGTACAAGGCCGTATCCGACGAGATCGGTTCCGGCAGCATAGAGCAATACACCCTGTACCAACGGCAGGCGCTGCAGGCGCTCGCCCAAAACATGCATACAATTTTCGGAGAAATCGATGGATAAAATACCTTCCTTTCAAAAAGATCACGACAAGCTGATGCCCGGCCTCTATATGTCCGTGGCCGCGAACGGCATCGCGACATTTGACTTGCGTTTTAAAAAGCCCAACGGGGGCGACTATATAGCACAGCCCGCCCTGCACAGCATCGAACACATGCTCGCAACCGTGCTCCGCAACGGCGCCCATAAAGAGGACATCGTCTATTTTGGCCCGATGGGCTGCCGAACCGGGTTTTATCTTCTGACCGAACACCTCGGCTACCGCGAAGTGCTCGCCCTGCTGCAAGAAGCCCTCTCCGCCTGTCTGCAGCTCGACAGCGTGCCCGGCAGCGAAAAGAGCGAATGCGGAAACTATCTCGAACACGACTTGGAGGGCGCCAAGCGGGAATGCGCGGCTTACCTTGCCCTGTTGAACGCCCTTTCCGCAAAGGAGGAGAGCGCAACATGATCCAACTGGGCGGCGGATGGGACGAGGCGCTTGCCCCCCTGTTCGAAAGCGAAAATTATAAAAAAATACGGGCCTTTCTCAAGGAAGAATATTCCCGTCATATCGTCTATCCGGACATGTATGACATCTTCAACTGCTTCAAATATACCCCCTTTGACGAGGTAAAAGCGGTTTTATTGGGACAAGACCCCTATCATAATGCGGGGCAGGCGCACGGACTCTGCTTTTCCGTACAGGACGGCATAGAACCGCCCCCCTCGCTCGTCAATATTTTTAAAGAATTGCAAGACGACGTCGGATGCTCGATCCCGAAGTCCGGCAATCTCACCAAATGGGCAAAGGAAGGCGTGCTTCTGCTCAACACGTCCCTGACCGTGCGCGCGCACCGCGCCAACTCTCATAAAGACTGCGGCTGGACATGGTTTACCGACAATGTCATCCGTCTATTGAGTGAAAGGCGGGAACACCTCGTATTTATTTTGTGGGGCGCGAACGCGCGTTCAAAAAAGCCGCTCATCGACCGCAGCAAGCACCTCGTACTCGAATGCGCGCATCCCTCCCCCCTTTCGGCTTTCAACGGCTTTTTCGGATGCAGGCATTTTTCCAAGACAAACGAATACCTTGCCGCCCACGGCAAAACGCCCATCGACTGGCAGCTTTAATTCGAAACGACAGAGGGCATCTTGATTTCGATGCCGCTCAAAGGAGAATATCATGAAATATATTGTAGTGCTCGGCGACGGAATGGCCGACTATCCTTTAAAAGAACTGGGCGGAAAAACGCCCCTGCAATACGCGAAGAAGCCCGCCATAGACGAACTCGCCAAAAAGGCGGAAGTCGGGCTTTGCCAAACGGTGCCTGCCGGATTTAAGCCGGGCAGCGACGTCGCCAATCTTTCCGTGATGGGCTATGACCCCAAAGACTGCTACACGGGGCGTTCACCCCTCGAAGCCGTATCCATCGGCATCGAGCTGCAAGATACCGATGTAACGCTGCGCTGCAACCTCGTCACACTGAGCGATGAAGAAAACTATGAAGATAAGCGCATGCTCGATTACAGCGCGGGGGAAATCTCCACCGAAGAGGCAAAAGAGCTGATCGGCTTTCTCAAACGGCATTTTGACGCGGAAGATATGGCGCTGTATGCGGGCGTCAGCTACCGCCACTGCCTGGTCGTACACGGCGGCAAAACGGGGCACGATTTGACCCCGCCTCACGACATTACAGGCAAGCCCATCCAAAATTGTCTGCCCCAAGGCCCCTGCGGAGAGCGCTATCTTTCCATGATGCGCCGTTCCTACGAACTTTTGAAAGATCACCCCGTCAACCGCGCGCGCATCGCCGCGGGCAAAAACCCCGCCAATTCGGTTTGGTTTTGGGGGGAGGGCACCAAGCCCGCCCTCGAAAACTTTGAAAAGAAGTTCGGCCTGCGGGGCGGCGTCATTTCCGCAGTCGATCTTGTCAAGGGCATCGGCATCCTCGCCGGTATGCGCATCATCGAGGTCGAAGGCGCTACGGGCAATTACGATACGAACTTTATCGGCAAGGCGCAAGCGGCTTTGATCGCCCTGCACAGCGGACTTGACTTTGTATACATCCATATGGAAGCGCCCGATGAATGCGGGCACCAAGGGGATATCCGCCACAAAATTTATTCCATCGAACAGATCGACAAACAGGTGGTCGCACCCATTGTACAGAACCTGACCGAGGAAAACGAACCCTTTACGATGCTCGTTTGCCCCGATCATCCCACCCCGATCTCCGTGCGGACGCATGTATCCGATCCCGTGCCCTATCTGCTCTATAACAGCGAGCTAAAACAGGGCTGTGGCGCCGATCGTTACGACGAAGACGCCGCCGCAAAGACGGGGATCTTCGTTCCGCAGGGCTGCCTGCTGATGCAGAAACTGCTCGGCAAATAGAGATTCACTCATGCGTAAAACGCTCGCAAAGTGCGGTTACCTTTCCGCCTGCATCCTGCTCACTTGCGCCGTCGCTTTCGCCGCCAACTGTTATTGGCTCTTTCGGGTCTATTTCAGCCCGATCTCCATCGCGCTGACGGCCGCCCTGTTCCTCGCCGCAAATATATTGCCCTGGTTTCTGCGAAATCTGCCGACTTGGCGCCTTCGCTTTTGCCATCACGGCGCGCTTTGCCTGAAAATCTTTCTCGCCGCCGCCGCGCTTTCTGTCATCTATCATATCGTCATCGCCTTTTATTTCTTTCCGGCGCAGTATATGACTTGGATCCTGAGCGCCGTCGTGTGCATCTGCGCTCTCGCGATCTTGTTTTGGAACGGCATTCTCAGCATTTACCTCTCCTCCGTACAGCTCGGCATCCGCAATCGGGCGATCGGCATCCTTTGCAGCTGTATCCCCCTGCTCAACATCTTCGTTCTCGCCTTTCTCATCCGCACGGTCGGCCGCGAGGTGCAGTTTGAATCGGAAAAAATCCAATTCAATCGTTCGAGAAAAGATCGGCAGATCTGCGCGACGAAATACCCGATCCTGCTCGTACACGGCGTATTTTTCCGCGACATGCCGCTCGTCAACTACTGGGGGCGCATCCCGAACGAACTCAAACAGAACGGCGCGCAAATCTTTTACGGCAAACAGCAGTCGGCGGCGTCCGTCGACGACTGTGCGCAGGAAATCTGCGCGCGCATCCGCGAAATTCTGCAGGAAACGGGCGCTGAAAAGGTCAATCTGATCGGGCACTCCAAGGGCGGACTCGACTGCCGCCGCGCCGTCACGCTCGGCGATACGGCGGCGCATGTGGCGTCCCTCACGACCGTCAACACACCGCACCGCGGCTGCGAATTTGCCGATTACCTTCTCGAAAAAGTGCCGAGCGGCGTACAGCAAAAGATCGCCGGCGGCTATAATGCCGCCATGCGCAAATTCGGCGATCCCGACCCGGACTTTATGGCGGCTGTACAGGACCTGACCGCATCGCGCTGCCGCGCCTTTAACGACGCGACGCCCGACTGCGCCGGCATCTACTATCAGAGCGTCGGTTCGCAGCTCGACCGCGCGGGCGGCGGAAAATTCCCGCTCAACCTGACCTATCTGTTCGTCAAGCGGTTTGACGGGCCGAACGACGGGCTCGTATCGGAAAGCTCCTTCCCTTGGGGCGCAAAGTTTACCATGCTGCGCGCCAGCGGGAAGCGCGGCATCTCCCACGGCGACGTCGTCGATCTGAACAGAGAAAATATCCCCGGTTTCGACGTGCGCGAGTTTTATGTACAACTCGTCGCCGACCTAAAAGAGCGCGGATTTTGAAATTTTCTAAAAAGGGGCGCAAATCGCCCCTTTTTTGTTTGCAAAATATCCGCAAATACTGTATAATAATATGCACTTGAATACATTTGCAAGAGTCGCCTAATGGTATGGCGCCAGCTTCCCAAGCTGGTTCCCGCGGGTTCGATTCCCGTCTCTTGCTCCACAGTGCCCCGCGTTAAACGCGGGGCATTCATTTCCCCCTAAGAGGATTTATAAAATGGACACATAAATATATACATACAAAGCAATCGAACTTCATTTATGACAAGCTCACGCCTAACTGCCTCCTTTAGAAGGCTATGGCTTTATAAGTTTTTATACAAAACTTGCAAAATAAAATTTTCTATGATATAATTAAATCATCGTAAAATGCCACATTTGCCTTAATATACTACTCTTAGATTTAGCCTCTACAGGAAAAATATGAAAAACTTGTTTGACTTTGCAACACGGGAGCTTTCACAGGATGCGTTCCTGCGTTGGCTGTTCGAAAATTGTAAGGAACCCGAACTTAAAAATGCCGCGGGGGATCTTTTGAAAGAATTTTGCGGGATAGACGAGAACGAAATCAAAGCTATCGTCACAACGGCGCAATGGTGCAGCATCGATATTTCGGTATGGATCACATTAAAAGATGATAGCAAAGCAGCATTATTTATTGAAGATAAGACCTATTCGGAAGAGCATGAGCAGCTCGAGCGGTATGATACATACATCAAGCGATGTGAAAACGAGTATCATCGTATTTATAAAATTTTCTATAAAACGGATATCGTTCGGGAGGAAGAAGAGAAAAGAATTGCTGAAACAAAAGACGAAAACAAGTGGCGAGTTTACTCCATCGAGGAGATCTTGCCATTCTTTGAAAAATATGTCGGCGCAAAAAATTTGATCTTGCGGCAGTATGCCGAACACGTTGTCGGTATATACCGCGCAACGCAGAATACTGACATGCCCGAAAAAAGCGATACTCCTATCGATTACTTAAAGTGGATCGCTTATTTTGAAAACACTGTCATACCGCAGCTTTCGGAATATCGAAATAAATGCAAATTTCTCGTTACGAAGGCGGGCCCATACCCGTATGTGTATATGAGCATTGGGAAAAGCGGATATAACAAGGCGGTGCCGACGCTTGAGATTCGCAGCAGGGATTGTTTACCCGTTCTGAGCGATTGTTCAAAGAGATATTTTAATGTCCGCTTTCTCTGTTATAATATTCCGCCTGCGGACATTCTGCAGCAACAAACTCTTATAGATAGGGTCAAAACCAGCGGTTACTTTGAAACAAAAGGCATGGTACTGCACCGCAACGGTAAGGATAATTACTTCCCGAAACAAATCGGTTATTCACCAAAAAACATGACAGTAAAAAACGAATCGGAATTTCTTCAAAAAATTAAAGAATATATTGAATACTATCTTGAACTTCTACAAGATTGGGAATAAGGAATAGGAATTTTCATGTCTATAAATTCAAATTTTAAAAAAGATAAATGCTGGTCATGTGAATTTTTCTGCGGTCCACGAAAATATAAGAACGGCATAGTGTTTGGAGATAGCGTCGAAACCGAGGCACAAGGTACTTGTTCCAATAAACGCAGTTCAAATTGCGGGAAAGTCGTCCGTGAAAACGATTGGTGCGGCAGATATCAAAAATGGGGAGTTTTACAATCGGCACTTGCAAAACAGGAACAAGAGCAGGAACAGCAATGGCAAGTACAAAAGCAAATGTTAGCACAACGCGAAGAAGCTGCGCGTCAGCGTCGGACAAGTGAAGAGTATAAGCAAAGAGAAAATAAACTTTATGAAGAGCGTAGTCGCCTTGAAGAAGAGCGCAAAAAACTGGAGTTTGAACGTTGGTATGCTTCGCTTCCATTAGAAGAACGTGAGCGATACGATGCCGAGCAGGCACGCCTAAAAGCGGAACATGAAGAGCAAAAGCGGATAGAAGCAGAAAGGCGCGCAGAACAAGATCGGTTGTTTGCGGCCGAGCGAACTGCTCAACATGAAAAAGCAGAAGTTGCAAAAAAACGAAAACATAAAATCATCCTTATTTCTGTCCTTTCTGTTGTTGTAGTCATTGCTATTATAGTAGGAGCTTTCATCATTTCTTCGGCAATCGAAAATTCAGAGAAACAGAAGGCTTTTGTCGAGTCCGGTGGCGAACAGATTCTCGATTATATTCAAGCTCAATCAAACGGTGATAATTCTTGCGAGTTCGCTTTCGAATATGGCGGAATATCTTACAGCATGGAAATTGAGTACAGAGAAGATTATTACGACGAATACGGCTCTCCATCACTATTTGGAAAAGGAGTATACTCTTTTTACGCTTCTGTCACAAGCTTCAAAGGTGGAAAGCCCTATACTTATTGTACTGGGAAAGCCATTTTTAACTGGCAGGGTTTGAAAAATCTTGATGAAATCTCCTTAATAGGTACAGTACAGTATCAATCTAATTTAGTTCATAATTACTATCACGATTATACGAAAGGCACGACTTGCCCCGAAATTTTTTATAGCGACGTTACGCATGGGAACGGAAACAACCTAACTGATGCACAACTTAATGATTCCGTAGAATATGCTTGGGAGATGTGCAAAATCACTATAATCGGTCTCAATCAATTATCCAATCAAGTTTTAAACAGTGATCTTTGGTAAAAATCGGAATGCTTTTCCTGATGAATTGTCAAGTTAAGTGCAACAGTTAGAGAGATTTAGTTCAAATAAATCTTGCGGAGTTTGGTAATGCAAAACTTTCTTGGGCCTGGCGTTGATTAACGCCAGGTTCTTTTTTAATGTTGCGGGACTTACTCTCGAAAGGTTTCTTCCCTTTGGATAAAATTCCCTGAGCAGTCCGTTTAAGTTTTCATTCGTTCCTTTCTGCCATGCGCAATACGGATCCGCGAAGTACATATCACAACTCAGTGCCTTTTCTATCTCTCTCCAACAGGCAAATTCGCTGCCTCTGTCGCAGGTGATCGTCTTTACCGCTCCTTCGGGAAACTTGGAAAGCGCGTCAATTATCGCTTTCGCCATCGTTTCTCCCTTTCTGTCCGGGATCTTGATTGCGATATAATATCTCGTTTTTCTTTCCGCAAGCGTGGCAACCGAGTGTCCATCTCGGTTGCCTGCATATATTGATAACGAGTCCTCCGAAAGCCGAAAGGCGCCGCGGCTATTGCCGCGGCGCCTTTCGGTACTTACTGAATTTTCTCTTTCAGCTTCAGT
>CAJFGA010000011.1 GCA_904374385.1 uncultured Clostridia bacterium
CTAATCACATAAATACCGACTGCCAAACGACAGTCGGTACAACGAATTTGCTGTTTGTTTACCTATTTTTAATAAATCCCCAAGGATATTTACCTTGAGATAATAGTCTTTGCCAACCAGGGCGTGGCCGTCCAGCAAAACCGCATTGGCGTGCTTTGCCGCGTGCTCGGCGATCACCTTGCGGGTGTTGGCAAATTTTATACGGTAATCCTTGGCGGTATTGCTGACATCGGAAAACCCTTTGATCGGGCTCATCAGAAACACCGTCTTGTCCGAAAAGCGGGTACAGAGCGCGTCGATCAGCGGGCCCACGCGCTCTTCGATGGCAAAGAGCGGGCGAGTGGCGATGTTAGTGCCGAGTTCGAGATAGACGGCATCGAACTGCTCGGTCAAGAAATACTCGAGTATGGCGCTTTCGCAAAAACAGCCGCTGCCGATCCCTTTGTTGAGAAATTCGATCCCTAAAATCTGTTCGGCAACGGACAGATAATTGAGCCTCGGGTAAGGGGTGCCCACACCCTGGGTGATGGAAGATCCGTAGGCAAGGATACGCTTTGCGGGCACCTCGCCCGGCTCCGGCGGACGGATGCCCTTTGCCTTGACGCCGAGAAAGCGCACGGGCGCCTCGCCGTTGAGAACGACGCGCCAAATTTCCGGAGAAAAGCGGTTGCACTGATTCGCCCGCAGCCCCTTGACCTGTTCAAACCGCACAAAGGTCAGCTCATTCTCGCCCGCCGCCGTAAATACGCTCTGATTGAGGTAATCGCCCTGATATACGGAAACTTCGACGGGATTTTCGGCGTACAGGCAGACGGCGATCTCATCGGAGGCAGTCGCAAAGCGCAGTTCACAGTTGGTCAGTTTGCGCGCATAATTTTCATGCCCCTTATATATGCCGGTCACGCGGCCCGCCTCGTCATATTCGGGCATGCCGATGGCGGACAGCGCCCTTTGCGGAAAACGGTAGAGGGTCCCGTCTTTTCCGACTTCCGCTATGTTGAAAAAATCGATATTGTTTACGATCATTGTATCCTCTTTCCGTTCAAAAAGCCCTTTGATGCGATCTCGGGGCTTTTTGAAACCGGTTGTTACACTATTGCATTATGCACCCGTATACAGATCAAAATTCTCTTGTGCATAAAAGCGCATATTGTCGATATAAAACACAGTCTTTACATTGGGCGCAAGCGCATAGAACGCAAAGTCCGACTTGGCAAACGGGCCGTTTGCAGAATTTGAGGGGGATACGAACATGACCATGGTATACCAAGTATTTGCCGAAAGCGAAGTTACTTTTTCACCGGACATATTCAGTGTATAGTACCAATTCCTTGCGGGGTTTTGGTCTTGATCTACGCGCGGTTCCGTCCAAAGCGTTCCGGGATTTCTCGGCACGGAACGGAAGCCGTTGCCCTCTGCAATATAAAAATCGAACGTCACATAATAGTATCCTGCGTTCTGCGGCCAATTGTTGATATCGACGCGATCACTCATTTCGTTGGCAAGCCCTGCCGTTTCAAACTTCATCACGCCTTCGCGCTCACCGACGACAGAGGAATCTGTCGCTGCTGTCCAAACGGTATTCGCGCCGGTACCATCGTAAACGGCACCGTTCTGCGTGACCGTAACCCCATTAACAAGATCGACCTCTTCATATGCGCCATCCTCTGTATCGAGATCAAATTTTTCCTCGGTATAATAGCGCATATTGTCGATATAAAACTCTGTGCCTCGCGCCAGGAAGAAGTAATAGGTATCTTTGTCGTTGAAAGGATCGCGCCCATTCGTTCCGTCATCAAACACAACGATGGTGTACCACGCATCGAGAGACACCGTTTCGCCTCCAGCGAGCCTGTGGCCGTTTTCATCGATCATGTAAAACCAAGTCCAGTTCTGGTGGTATATACCTGTCGAATGAGGCGGTTGTACCTGGAGAATGGAGCCATTCGAAGACGTAGACAGTGCCGGGCCGCCGCCGAGCTGAGTCCCTGCAGGCAAGTAAACATCAAACGTCACATATCTGAATGCCTGCTGATACGGCCAATTTGTGACCTGTACACGATAATCCTGAGACGCCTGCGTCGATGAGAACCACATAACGCCTTCGCGGCCTTCTGTAATTTCGGAGTCCTCTGCAGACGTCCATGTAACCGTTCCCTGCGTCCCCTGCACAACTTCTATATCGTTGACAAGGTCGACTTCATCGTAAGCGGCCGTTACGTTGATCGTGATCACATATACGCCCGCGCTCGTGGTGACGATCGCTTCGTAAGAAGGATCCAGCGAGGCGTAAACGCCCGCAATCCAATCGGAAATATCAGCACTCGTCGCGATCACTTCGCCGTCGACCGCAATCGATTCGATCTCCCCTTCGATCTCATCCGAATCGATGACGAAAGCATCGTCGGTCAGCTTGTCAAAGGTAAAAGGCTCTGCGATGGTTTCCGCCACGATGATATCCACATCCATGACATAGCGATACGCTTTGCTTCCGTATGCGATCGTAACCGTCACTTCGGCAGACGTATTTTCAGAAACTTCGTTCGCGCTGATGGTCATGCCGTCAATCCGTATCGCATCATCCGCAGAGGAAAGGGTGATCTCGCAATCGGTAAGAGCCGAACCGTGCAGCTGCACGCCGAATTCGGAGGCGGTCAGCGTTCTGCTTTCGCCGGCAACGATGCTCATGCCGGCAGGGGCATTCGTAACATTGAACAAGTCGAATTCATCCTGCGTGTAATAGCGCATGTCATCGATGTAGAAGGTGAGAGCTTCCTCGTTGTTCAATCCGTACAGGCAAGCCGATTCTTTCGCAAACGGGCCGTTCGCGGAATTGGAAGGCGAAACAAACATGACCATGGTATACCATGCGCCCAAATCGAGTTCGGTGACGACCGCCCCGCTTTCGGCATCGATCATATAATACCAGTTTCTGCCGGAAGGCTGCGCTTGATCGACGCGCGGCTCTGTCCAAAGCATGCTGCTGCCTGTTCGGGGGTTCGAACGGAATCCCGTTCCTTCTGCAATATAGAAGTCGAACGTCCAATAATAGTAGCCCGCATTCTGCGGCCAATTATTGATGTCCACGCGATCCTGGTATGCGTCGGCCAAGCCGGCTGACTGATACTTCATGACGCCCGTACGGTCGCCGACGACGGATGTATCGGTCGACTCCGTCCAGACGGTATTCGTTCCCCTTCCGTCATAAACGACGCCGTTCTGCGTGACGGTGACGCCATTGACGAGATCGACTTCTTCATATGCTGCACCGAGCGTTACGGGCAAAACATACCAAAGATCCGAATCCGTCCGGATGAGCATGTTGAAAGACCGATCTTGCGCGGCGACATGGCTGAACGACGTGACCCATTCGGTGAGATCGGCACTCGTCGCAATTTCGCCCAAATCGACGCTGACAGAGGTGATCGTCCCTTCGATCGCATCGCTTTGAATCGTGTACGTTGAGGGGTCAAGATAGTCGATAAAGTACGTTTCGTCCAAAACCGTCGCATCGGTCAAGAGGATCTCGACGGTATATTCGAGGAAGGCATCTCCGCAGGCGATGCGGACGGTGACCTCGGCACAGGTATCTGCACTGATATTGCCGGCGGTGATCGTCATGCCGTCGACCGTGATCCATTCACTGTTCGATGTGATCGTGACGGTGTAATCGGAAACCTGCGAAGCCCCCTGATAGACGGTGAAAGCATCTTCGTCAAAGGTATAGGAAGCGCCGGAAGCCAACATTTCGGGCGCCGCGGGCCGCGCCGTCGTATAGAGCAGATCGTATCCGTCGGCGGAGTAATAGCGCATGTTGTCGATATAGAATATATCGCCGGGGTTATAGGACATGATCAGGCAGCTGGGCTTGCTGAAAATATCGGCATTCGACTGCGGCAGCACGACGAACGTATACCATTCGTCCGCCTCGATCGTGTCGGCAAGGTTGCCTTCGGAATCGATGAAATAATACCACGTTCTGGCAGGATTTTTCGCTATACCGGGCTGTGCCTGCACATAGATGCGGTCAGAACTGCTCGTGCGGATATGGATGTCGATCCCGTTGGAGCCTTCCGGAATATAAACATCAAACGTCCAGTAGGCGTAGCTTTCGCCCTGCGGCCAATTGTTGATGTCTACGCGGTAGCCGAACGCATTCGCGTCTTCAAAGGTATTGCTGTACCAGTATTTATAGACGCCCGTCCTGTTTCCGACGACGGCGGCTTCATCCGCATTGCCGTCTACGAGGTTCCAAACGGTCGTCGGCGAAGGGTTGACCGAGCCGCCCGCAGCGGAAGAACCTTCCGTGACCTGTACGCCCATACCCATCGTGAGATCGACTTCATCGTAATCTGCAGTGACCGCAATGTCGACGTAATAAATACATTCATCCGTCGCGACGGTCACACCGGAGAACAAGAGCGGTTCGACGGCGCAGCGGCCGAGCGTGAGGATCCAATCGGTCAGATCGCTGCCGTGCGCAACGATGCCGCCCGCCACGGTCACACTCTGCACGGTGCCGAGGATCTCGCCGGCAAGAATATCGGTATAGGTGGAAGCGTCTGTCTTGCTGAGCGTGAGCGTTTCCGAAAGCGCAACATCGGGCAAAACGACCGTAACGACGACGGTGGCGACGATTTCATATTCTTCGCCCTCTACCGTAACGCTCGCCGCAGCGGTGATCACAGCGGTGCCCGTTCCTTCGGCAACGATCGTGCCGCCGTCGACTGAGGCGACGGAAGGATCGTTCGATTCCCATACGACTGCCGCGCTTTCGTCCTGCGTACCGCCGACGGAAACGACGGGCCGAAGCGCAATATCCGTGATGAACGAATCGTCGGCGCCTTCTGGCTTGCTCGTGCGCAGGGTAACGGCGGACACTACATTTTCGCCCGCATCGTACAGCATGATGCTGCCGTCGATATTGACGTTGACCTGAATAGACCGGGTAAAGGATTCTCCCCTCCAAACCGTCGAAGCCGTAACGAGCGTTTGGCCGGTCGCAACGCCGGTCACGGCGCCGCCTTGCGTCTACGGTGGCGATGGCTTCGTCAGCGCTGGCAAAGGTGAACGAGACCCCCTCTACCGCGCTGCCGCGATAGGTCAAAGACGGCGTTACGGTGACCGTGCCGCCCTCGATCACGCTGACATTTTGTTTATCGAAGGTAATGACGGGCAAATAGGAAGCCTCCGTAACGGTGACGGCGCAGGTCGCGCTCGCCTGCGTGCCCTGCAGAGATGCGGTCACCGTAGTGCTGCCGATGCCCATGGCGGTGACGGTACCCCCGTCGACCGCGGCAATATTTTCATCCGCGCTCGACCAGACGATGGTGCCCGCCGTATCCGACGATGCCGTCAGCGTGGCGGTACTCCAGCGATCCAGTTCAAGCGTATTTCTGCTCAGCGTGACGGAAGGCGTCGGCTCGGGCACGGGCGTTTCGGGCGGGTTGTCCCCGCCGCCCGAGCAGGCGGCGAGGATCCCGGTGAAGCCCAATGCCAGCATCAGCGCCAGCAAGAGAGCAGCTAACTTTCGCTTCATACAAATTCCCTCCTCTGATATTTTTTAGACAATGCGTGCATGATCAAATTCCCCAAGAAGACCACAATTCCGTGATCGCCTGTTTCTCCGCATAGCGGTTGACTTCGAGCGCATTGCAGTCGTTGCGGAATTGGTTGCGCAGAGCCGTCAATTCGCTCTCGCTAAAACGGTTGCCCCACAGATCGAGAAGCAGATAGCGCGGCGACAGAGATTCGAGCTGCACGTTTTCCAGATACATGGCGTATGCGGTCGGGTCTTCTTCCGCGAGGGCGGCAAGATCCTCTTCCGCCTGGTCACAATAAGAGATCCAGCGCTCTAAAAGCGTCGCCGGCCAATACCGCTGTTCGAGCGGCTCGATGCCTTGGTAGCCGACGTAATCCATCGTCTCTTCCATGAACAGGAAGTGAGAGCGCAGCTCGTCAAAGTACCGGCGCATCGTGGTTGCCGCAGGCCCGAAATAATTGGTAAAGAACTTATCGATCAGTTCCTCCATATCATAATTGACGTTCCAGTGCAATTTTGCATTGAGGTACAGCTTGAGCGCGCAGAATCCGGTAGACTGAATGGAATTGTACTGGCTTTGGTCAAGCAACCATTCCGCGCCAACCTCCGCCCACAGGCGGTAGTTCGCCTGCATGGAGTTGTAGGTGTTCGTAGGGACGAGGTAGTAATGGAAGCCCGTCGAATACGTCCACATATAGATATTATCGGTGATGGTTTCCCAGCCACGCAATGCCGTATAATAAGGGGCATTATATTCGTCGTAGAAGTCCTTCTGATAGGTCGCCAAAATGGGCGCGTACAAGATGCCTACGTTGTCGGCGCACAGAACGGTATCGTCGATGGGCGCGTAAGTATCGGTCGCCTCGTCATACGTCACGGGAGCCGGCTCAGTGGCATGATATGCGAAGAAAACGATTTTTAAATCGCGCTCATAAGGAGTCCCTTCCGGCGTTGCAAACCATTCGTCGATGAGTGCGCTCACCTGATTGCAAAAGCGGATGACGGAAACCGCATCGGTACCGTACTGCTGATTGAGCGCCGTGCAGTCGGCACAGGTGCACCAAGTACTGGTATCCTCCATCGTAATGGTCACATAGGACCTGTCCTGCGCGATGATTTCACTTTCAATGCGCTCCGCTACCAATTCTGCCATCTCCGTAAGGGACGCGCTGTCCCCGTGCGCGGTATAGCAAAGCTGCGTTCCGTCTTCGCTGTACCATTCGGGATGCAGCGAACGATAGATATCGGGATCAACATATTTGAAACTATTATGCCACGGGCTATTACCTATCGTTAACCAAATTGTATTATCGGTAATGCGCATCCTTTGGCGCAAAGTCGTATTATAATCGGTAAAGCCATAGGTAGACTGCATATACTGGATGTCGGGCGCGTCGATGATATTCATTTCGTTCAGCTTCATATCGCGCACGTCGGTCGCGATGACAACTTCGTCTGCGCCGTACACTTCAAAGCCCAGCTGATATTCCAGCCAAGTATAGGCGGCGTAGAGCGTGCCCGTATCCGTCGTGCCCATGATATACACATTGTCGTCCTTTGTCTGCACATATACGCCGTTATCGTCGAGCCGCGCAGCGATGTCGCCGCTGATGGACACGCCTGCGGAAGCCGCGGCCTGGGTATTGCCGACGGAGATATAATTCGTATTCGGCAACGCGGCGTCGGTCACGACATCGAGCGTGATCCCGGACGCCTCGTAGATGAGCACGGAAATTTCCGAGGCGGCCGTTTCGACGAGATCGCCGCACTCGTCCGGAATGACGATCACATAATCGCTGCGGCCGTTCGAAATAAAGTCGGCAGAGCCCTCTTCCACATAAATTTCATGCGTGCCGCCCTCCCATGCGCCCGGCGTTGCCGGCGCAAGATTTTCAGAACCGGGAGTAACGGGCGTTTCGCCCCCTTCCTTGGAGCATCCCGCAACGACGCCGAACAAAAACAGGGCTGCCAAGATGCAAACTAAAATTTTCCGTATATTTTTCATAACCGTTTACCTCACATTACATTGACGGTGTAGGAGACGATCGCCGCATTGCCCGCGTCGTCCGCCGCATAATACGTCACCGTCCATGCGCCTGCCACGTCGGGGATAAACCCATTGTAGTAGGTCACCGTTTCCGCCATCGTGTAGAGCGGAATCATGACGCCGTCCGGGCGGGTCAGGTATACATAATAGACCACATCGTCCGTAAAGTCGTCCGTGACTTCGATTTCCGCAACGGGGATTGTCTGCCCGACCGAACCGGTGCGCACAGAACCGTTCACATAACGGATCTCGGGCGCCTGATTGTCGGTCACGCTGATGGTAAAATAGGACGACTGGCTGAGTCCAGAACCGTCTTCCGCCTCCCACAGGACGCTGTAAGTGCCGAGCCTGTCGACGACGAACGTATACTGCATGCCGGGATCGACGCCGTCAAGGGCAACGCCCGATTGAGACGTGACGATGGCGTTCGAAGGATCCGTAACGGTCACCGTAAAGGATACATGCGGATCGAGCACGTCGGTCGCGATCGCGGGGACGACGGTCACGACGTCGCCGGGAGCAAAGCTCCTGCTCATCGCGCCCAACAGGGTGATCTGCGGGTTGGCAATATCGTAATCTCTGCTGTTCAAGCTTTGGTTATTGATCGAGGACACGAAGATGCCGGCTTCGCCGCTCACTTCGGCAAAAGCGCCGCCGATGCTCACCCTGCCCGACGCAAAACCGCCGAAGCTGTACGGAGCGACGGAAAGATCGACCGTGAGAGAGCCTATCGAAAGCATTTTTGTCGACGTATTGTAAGAAATGGTAAAGGAAATCGGCGCTCCTTCGTTTCCGTACCAACTGCCGGAGAAGGATCCCGCCGTATTGCCGTCGATCTCCACGATCGCGTTGGCGCCCTCTTCATTGCGGAAAATATCGAGCGTGAAGCCGCACGCGGCGTCCTCAGGATCGGTAAAGGTCATGCGGAGAATGCCGAAGGCGTTGCGTTCGGGATCGACCGCCGCCGTGATCGAAAAGCCCGCGTCGACCGGGTTGATAAAGGTAAACGATGCGTCCTGCGATGCCTGCACCGCGACGGAACTGCTCGATGCGGACGACGTTATGTTTGCGCCGTAGAAATAATTTTCCATATGGACGGAATCGCCGTAACCGACCTCGACCACCGTGGCCGTGACGGAAACGGGTTCCGCCGTTCCCGCTGAAAACGTGACGGTGATCTCCCCTTCCGTTGCGGGCGTGAAGAGGCTGCCGGAAATCGTCGCCTGCTCGTCCGTCGAAGAGAATGTCACTGCCGTCTCGACGGGGCTGCCCGAAGCGTACGCATAGGCGACCGCTCCGGAAAGATCGTATGTGCAACCGGCGATCAGATAATCGGGCAAGGCGGGGACTTCGGTAATGCGCACGATATTGCCCGCTTCGACCGTCAGGTCATAGCTCTCCGAAACCGAAGAGATATAATCGCTGAGGGTATAGGTAACCGTATATGTGCCCGCATATTCGGCCAGGAAAACGCCGTCCGTTACGTCATAGACGACGTCGGAGCCTTGCAGAGAAGCGGTCACGGCGACATTCCATTCGCCGACGGTGCCGCTGACTTCATAGCCGCGAACCTGCACGTTCTCGCCGGATAAGCCCGCCTGCGCGCTGCCCGTAAGCGTAACGGCGAGCGCCTCGCTGCGCGCCGCGGCGCGCACGGTGACCGTTTGGGTCGCCACGTTGCCGAAATTGTCCTTCGCGCTGTATTCGATGACGTAGTCACCCGCTCTGTCGGGCGTGAATGCGCCGTCGATCACGTCAAATTCGGAAGCGAGCGACGAGCCGTAGCCGTACCATACCCGGCAGGAAAAATCGGGATCGCTATCCTCATCGTCCGATACGGTCGCGCCGAACAACCGGTAAGGCTGCCCTACCACCGCCTGCGGGATCTCGGCGGGAAGATCGATGTCGATTGCGGGGGCTTGGGTATCGCGCACCTCTTCGGTGTCGCCCTGCGTCAGGTCGATATTCGCTATATTCGTGAATACGAGCGTGGTAGAACTGGAATTGTAGGAACCGCACGTAATGGAAAGATAGGCCGTGCCGTTTTCAAACCCGTTCCAGAACTGCGAAAAGACGACGGGATCGTCAAAGCGGACGACCTCGGTCATATTGGCGCCCGTATAGAGGGTCTTGGAAGTATAATCGAACCAGAGATAATAGGCCTGCGTCGCATAGGTTTGGCCGTTGGCGCAGTCGCCGTACAGCGAGAAAGTAGAGGGCGTACCCCAAGTATCTCCGCTGTGCAATCTGCTGCCTTCCCAGCCGGACTGCGCCTAGAATGCGGCGCCCGCACGCGTATAGGTGCTGTTGCGCGCCCAATCATACGAAGGGGTATCCGCAACGTCCGCCTGCTGTGCCGTGATCGTGAGATAATTGTCAGGATTCTGCGTATCGGTGAAGGTAAAGATCACCTGCAGCGCGTCCGCCGTGTTGATCACGCTCGGAACGCAGTACATTTGAATGAGCGCAGATGCCGACGTCATGCTGCCGAAATCGATGGGCTTGTTGAAGGTAAACGTATCGCCCCTCTCCAACTCGACGACCACGCCGGGGCGGTCGGCAACGTTGGGATCGGACGGCGTACCATAGTAAGCCCTCGACCCCGTGCCGCTCACTTCATAGAGATGCTGCACGGCAATAAAGGTGCGCGATTCCTCGACGGGCACGCCGCCGATTTCCGCCGTATAGAGCAACGTGTATTCGCCCGCCTCGTCCAACGGATAGGAGGCGGCGCTACGCGCCCTGCCGGAGGGATAGACGAGCGTCGTATCCGACGTCGTCACCGTCTGTCCGCCGTACGAGACGGAAGCCTCGGGCGGCGTCAGTGTTTCGCCCGTGAAATAAGTATCTGCGATATCCGCGTCGGCGACGGACGGCACTGCCGCCTGCGCCGTGCCGAAATAGATGCCGGCAAAGAGCGCCGCGACGATCAGAAGCGCAAATACAAGTAACACGGTGGTTGCTTTGATCAAGCGTTTTGTCATAAATTCCTCCCTTTTTTTATTCTTTGATTCCACCCATAGAAACATTGCCGATCAGGCGTTCGTGGAATATCAAAAACAAGATGAGTATGGGGACCAACATGATAATGGAAGCGGTGATCCGGCTCGGAACGCTCGAATTCATCGTGGCGTTCGAATTGGAATATGTAAACACGCCGAACGCGACCGTGGGATAACTCGGAATATAGATGAGCGGGATCTGATAATCGTTCCAATATGTGATAAAGTTCAAAAGAAGCACCGTAAAAAAAGTGTAACGCGCGAGCGGGAAATAAATATTGACCATGATGCGCAGCTCCGACGCGCCGTCGAGATACGCCGCCTCGGCGTAATCCTGCGGGATGCCCTTGAACATCGCGTTGAACACGAGGAAGTACATGCCCAGGAAAGACATCTTCATGATCCATATCCCCCACATCGTGTCGTACAGCCCGAGCGCACGGGACATCTGGATCTCGGACGGCAGGTTGCCGATGATGGGCAGGACCATCGCCACGACTACGATCGTGTAGATGACCGAACTCATCTTGAATTTAGAAAACTTTGCCGTCGCATCTCTTCCGCGTATTTTTCGTCAAACGATACGGACAAATACTGTGCTTTTTTGCCGTCGCTGATCCATAAATTGGGAAGCCCGTAAGGCCGGTTATAACCGGAGAGCACATTTTCCGCTCCGAATATATTTTGCGCGGGCGCAAGGTCGGCAAAGCAGATGTTTTCGTACGAACGGGTAAACACAAACCTGCGGCGGTCGCGCTCGAAAGGTTCCTGCTCTTCGCAGATAAAAGTAGGCACGCCCGTGACGCTCTCTTTAGAGGCATACAAGGAGACCCCTTTTGCGGGCAAAAACTGGATGTACACTTTGTTATCTTTGCCGGCATGCGCATCGACGGGCAGGATCAATTTGCCCGCAAACCCATCGGCGAGCTTCAATTCGCCCTGCTTTACGATGCGTTCGGGCAGATAATTTTCGGGCAAGTCCCCTTCCAAAATCCGGTAACGAAGCACTGCGTTTTGCCCCTCATTTTTGACAAAGACGCTCAAGCGGTCGATGCGGGAAGGCGTCGGCAAGGCGAGCACATACGACTTTTCGAGCGGAAGCAGCACTTCGCAGTCGCTGTTTTCGTACGATTTCACGCTCGATGCGGCGCACTGCGCATGAGAAAGCGCGTATGCCTCTCTGTGCCCCATGATCGTCTGATCGTCGCGCAGCAAAAGAGCCTGCAGTTCGGGAATATGGTTTTGATACACTTCCCGCGGGGCACAGCCATACTTTTTACATAAATATGCCCCTGTACCCGCCGCCTGCCCGCCTGCGGCGCATGTGGCCATGACGCGGGTGGAGCCGTTGGCAATGCGGGTGCAGCTCGTGTTTCTGCCCGCAAACAGCAGGTTTTTGATGTTTTTAGAATAGAGCGTGCGGAACGGCACATTGTACATGCCGGGAACAAAGTTCCAATAGGTCGCAGGGCGCTCGTCATACACGCCGTAGTCGGCATGCACGTCCATCGGCCACCCGGCTATATAAGCGGCGTCTTCGAAGGGCGTTTTGTTTTCCACATCGTTTTGGTTGAGAATATAATCTCCGACGAACCGCCGCGATTCGCGCTTGCCCGCGAGCGGGCAGACGCGGATAAGCTTCATGTTCTCCGCCTCGGGGAATTTTCCGCTGTTTTTGATATAGTCCCACAGCCCGTATACGATCTTGCGGAGTTCCCAAGTGATCTCGTCGTTGTCCTTGATGGTATCGAGGTGCCCGCCGTATTCTACCCACCAAAATCCCTGAAAAAGCCCTTCCCAGTTCTTTGTGAACACGCGGTTGTTGGTGCCCAGCCCCTTAAAAAAGCTGCACTTTGTGATATCGTATGCGAACTTCGGCCGTTCATACGGCTGCGGCGTTTCCGTGCGCACGGTGCGGAACATCACGGTATCCCCGTTGGTGATGTGCGTTGGATGTTCGGGCGCGAGTTTTTCGTGAAATTCTTCCCGGCCCTCCGTCCCCTTCATAAAGAGTGCGCCGGCGCGCGCGCCGATAGTGCCGTCGCCCGTACAATCCGCAAAGAGGGGGGCGCGGAATTTCAAACGCCGCTCCGCCGCAAGCTGCACGCATTCGACGGATACAATTTTATCGTCCGCGCATTCGACCCCGTCGGCATATGTATTCAGATAAAGATCGATGTTCTTTTCGCCGAGCACCATATCGAACAGGGCGGCGTCATGATCCGCGCCCTTATCGGTCGCAGCGTGCGCATAATGATAAAGTTTGTTTTTGATCTCTTCGATCAAGCCCGTCTCGCGCGCGTAAACGCTGACCGACCAACGGGAATTATAACAGGCGCCGTCTATTTCGATGCCGATTTCGGAACTTGCGTTGCCGCCCAAGACGGGGCGGTCTCCGATCAGCGCCGTTTTGACGCCCCTGCGCGCCGCGGCGATCGCCGCGGCCATGCCCGAAAGCCCCGCCCCGATGACGACAAATTCGTAGTCGAACGTTTCCAACGGATCGCGAATGATATGATCTTTCATATTGTTTTGCACCTTGCCGCGCGCCGCGCGCGGGATAAAATAAATTTTATTCTGCGAGGGATCCCATGCAAAAACTTGCCGATGAGATGATATTTTATATACGCTTTCTTGAAAAGGAATACGGCCTGGAAATTTCGCTGTGCGATCTGCACGAGCGGATCTTTCCCTATTCCAACCTATTGACCCCCTATCATACCCACCGCAATCATTCATGCGTTTTGCTCAAAAAATACGCCAACGTACAAAAGGAATGTATTCATTGGCAAAAGTTAGTACGCAAAAAATGCCTGCATGCGGATCATTTTTACGGAGTTTGCCATGCCGGCATGGGGGAGTATATTTTTCGCATCATGCATCGGGAAACCTATCTCGGCTTTATCAGCGTGAGCGGGTACTGCCAAGAACCGCACAAGGCGCACGGGCGCATGCGCCGCATTTGCAATCGGCACGGCGTGCCTTATGCCTCGCTCTCCTTTCTGTTCGAAACATCGACGAACCGCCCCCTGCCCGAATTTGAACGGCTGCGGGCGCTCGTACTGCCGCTGCAGAAAATGTGCGAACTCTTTTACATAGCCGTACTTTCCGAAGAAGAAGGAAAAATTTCTCCGCCCGATGCGCTTTTGAACGCCCTGCAAGTGTATCTCGCCGATAACTTTACCAATCCATTGACGCTGGACGAAATCAGCCGCCGCCTGCATTACAGCAAATCGTATTTGTGCCATTATTTTTATGCAAAAAAAGGGATGGGCATCATGCAATATGTAAACGGGATGCGCATCGAACTTGCAAAAAAATTGCTGTGTGACGACAGCTTTTCCGTCGCGGAGATCGCCTTTCAGGTCGGATTCAACGACGCCAATTATTTCACCAATTGTTTTCGCAAAAGGGAGGGCGTTTCCCCTACGCAATACCGCAAAAGCCAACATTTACTTTAATGACAGTATAATATAGATCGAGCTTTTTTTCCTTAACATAATTGCTGTAATTATATAAATTATTGCACAAAGCGGGAGAGGGCGGAATGATCCGCCCTCTCCCGCTTGCTCCGTTTATGGAGTATCGAGATTTACTTGAATGAAGAACGCGGCTACTCCCACCGCAAGATCCCGAACCGATAAGAAATTTCGTAAAACGAAGTAACGTCTCTTCCCCGTTCATCGTAGATCGTCACGTTCTCGATGGTGTTTTCCGCCCATTCTTGGTCGCTGTTCAGCACGCCGGTCACCTCGATCTCGATGGTATGCCCGGCTACGAGCGAACCGAAAGAAACATAGGCGCTGTTTTCGCCAGCAGAGTTGCCGTACAGAGGCTCCCCTTTGTTTTCTCCCGTGATCGATATGCTCGCGATCATGATCTGGCGCGGGCGCACTTCTAACACCGGCCAACTGTAATTTCCGTCGAGAACGAATATATTCTCGTCGTTGACGTTGGCTCCCGTAACGACGTCATAGGCGTCCATGGACATCCGCGTAAATTCACTATCGAATAGATACAACTGGCCGACTTCCGTCAAATGCGGCAAAGAAAATTCTACGCGCACATCGGGCGGTTTGACAAGAGTATAATCCTCGTCCGTAAAAGTGAGCGGTGCCCCGTCATAATATTTGCTGATGCCGTAGACGGTCAAAATGATCTTTGTTTTGACGCGCAGCTTGCCGTATTCGTAACGGATATCGTAATTGGAGGTCACATTGTTGCCGTATTCGTCCAATATGTACATTTCAAGCGCGTTGTCTACATATACCACCCGCGTATCGGTATCCGTAACGCCCGTTAGAGTGGCGGCCGACGCCGAAGAGGGCGTCACATACATGCTGTGCCCGTCGACGAGGGGATTCTCCGAATCGGCAAGCAGCCAATAGTCTTCCCTTCCCGAAAGGGAATAAACCATCCCCTCTTCATAGATCCATGTGGCAGAATTAGTCCCCACGGCAATCGGACGGGCGGTGATGGTCAGCGTACCGGCGTACCATATCGGTTCAAAATTAAGGGTAACGTCGCGCCCGGTACTGTCGGCAATGTAAATTTGCGGCACGTTGTCATATACCCCAACATCCGTGAACACGGCATCAGAGCTCACCTGAAGCGTGTGTCCCGCGGGCAGCCCCTCCGCTTCCACTTCTCCGCCGAACAACGGCGCGCCGTCGTACACCTTCTGCGCGCTGTGCGTGCGCAGCACAATGCTAATGGGCAGGACTTCGATCGTGCCGAGATCCAGCGCGATCGTATAATTGTCCGTCACCCTATCCCCTTCTGCCCCGAGAATATATAGCTCCGGCTCGTTCAGAATGCTGCTGACATCCGTCAACGAATCGGGGAAAGAGATGTGCAATTGCTGCCCCGGAGCAATCGAACCGGAGGTGATTGAATATTCGGGCGCGGAAATCGGCGTGCCGTCATATACTTTTTGCGCACTGGCCGTTGCAATTGCAATTTCACGCAGAGAAACCTCGATGGTACCGATCTCCCACTGCAAATTATAATTGTGCGTGACATCGCCGCCGGAAGCACTGCGAACGGCAAAGATCGGGTCGTTGGTAAGCAATCCTACATCGGTCAGCGTTGCAGGCAAAGAAATTTCCAAGCGCTCCCCTTCCGCGATCGAGCCGGAAAGGATCTGATACCCGTCCGCGGTGAGCGGCGTGCCGTCGTACACCTTTTGCGCGCTGTCGGTCGCGACCGTCACTTCTCGCGGCAAAATCGCAAGCGTGCCGATTTCCCATTCGATGTCGTAGTAGCGGGCAACATCTTCTCCGCTTTCGCTGCGGATAAAAAATTCCGGGATGTTAGAGATCTCTCCCACATCGGTCAGCGCCGCGGTAAGGTTCAATTCCAGGGTATCGCCCTCTGCGATCGAACCGGAAAGAATCCGGTATCCGCCCGCGGTGAGCGGCGCGCCGTCGTACACCTTCTGCGCGCCGTCCACCGCAATGTGCAGCGGCCGCGCATGAAAGGCGACCTCTTTCGTTTTCAATGCGAGCGCATAGCAGTCGGTAACGTCCTCCCCGCTGCCGTTTTTAATGGCAACGGTGCCCGCCTCGATCGTGCAGCGGCCCTCCGCTGTCACGGCAAAAGAAAAATCCACTACATTCAGCGCATCTTGATAGGCGAGATCTGCTGCAAACGAAGGTTCCTCTCCGTAAAGATAATCTTCGGCCGAAAAAACGACTTCCGTTTCCATCGGCAGAATACTGTAAGAAAAAGTCTGCCCGTATTTCGCGTTGCCCGCGATGCCGCGGGATACGGCGCGCACCTGATATTCCCCTACACGGCGCGGCATTTCCTCCGTCCACTCATCCGCCCCCTCTTCGCGGTATTCGACAGAGACCCTGCCGAGAACGGCCTTCGCCTGAAAGGGCAGATCTTCACCGTAGACGATTGACTGCGGGCAAGATTCCCCGTAAATACTGCCCGGCACCGTAAAGAGCACGACGAGCATGGCGATCAAAAGGAGCAAAATGCCGAGGATCAGAAAGCGGAAATGCCACAGACGATCGAATATATCCAGCCACTTGAACAGCTTCTTTTTATATGCCTGATAGAGCATTTGAGCCTCCCGTCAAGTGACGCGCAGCGTGCCGTAGATAAGTTCGACGGCATAGCAGTCCGTAACGTCGTTGCCTTGCCGATCGTAGATGACGACGAACGATACACTGTTTTCGCTTTTACCCGGATACTGCTGCCAACCGGAGAAATAAACCTCTATTTGATGCTCGGACAACAGTCCCGTTTGGGTAAAGTCCTCGCACGTCAGTGCGCCGCCCTGCAATGATTCATAGGATGCGGTTGCCGATCCCGTCGTGATCGTAATCGCGCGGGGCCGCACTTCGAGCGTACCGAATTCTTTTGTGATGTAATACAGATACGTTACATCTTTTCCGTTCTCGTCAAAAACAGTGATGCTCGTAAAAGTATTGGTTACTTTACCGACTGTAACCAGTTCTGCAAATCCGGATGCGCTGATGCGGTGTCCCGGCAGCAGTGCACCGTCAGTCACAAAAATCGCCTCACCGCGCAGCGCCGTGCCGTCATACTCTTTGACGACAGATTCACTTTGAACGGCGATCGGCTGCGCCACGATTTCCTCGCCGTGGTCATCCCCCGCGCTTCCGGGGCCTTCGCCGCCCGGTATACCGCCCTGACCCGTCACTTCTAAGGAAACCCACCCGAAGCCGTCGAGATAGACTTCTACCCACGCATGCGCATTGGCAGCTGTAAAGCTGGCATATTCCCCTGCCCGCACATTTCCCGCAATACCGATGGTATATCGCGCGGGGATGCCCAACGTTCGGAAAAGGAGAGTCGCCGCCGATGCGTAGTGCTGGCAGATACCTTCTTTATAATCGCGCAAAAAAGAAACGACGATATCTTCCTGTTGGTCGAGCGAACGGTCATACTTTAAGTTATATGCGGCGGCATTTTGCACAAACTGCGCCACATCGGCAATAAAATTCGCATCTGTTTTATCGAATCCCTGTTCGGCTATCACCTGCCGCAAATATTCCGCCGTTGAGGAAGGAACATATAAGTAATTTTCGTAAACAAAGTTCCTGTAAACCCGTTCTGCCTGTGCAGCATTTCCCGACAACGTATAGGAGAGCATTCCGTCTTCCTGAAAATGATAGCTGTAATATGTGAGCGAATACGGGGCGGCTGTAGAACCGCTGTAAATGACGTCGCTTCCCTGTACGGCATGGTTGCCGCTTCCGAGAACGATATTGTACGGCAAATAATATTGGCTGCCGTATACGGTGATCTGCATTTCATGCTCTGTCATCCCCATACCGGAAAGACTGAACGCCGGCAGGTAATTCATGCTGTATTCACTGCCCGTATATTCCTGCGCCTGCCCCCAGACTGTTCCGTCATAATTGCCGAAACTTTTATAACGTAAATATACCTTTTCAGATATATCTGATTGCACGGTCATCATAATGAGCATACCGCTGTTGTTTCCGTCGGAGTCCCCCATTTCCGGCATACCGATCATACCGTTTTCGATCAAGTTACCGCCGAATATAGTTTCATCCGAATTTCCGCCGGGATTTCCGCCGGGATACACATCCGTATTCTCTCCAGAATTTCCGCCGCCCGGATTTCCGCCGCCCGAACTACCGCTCGGCAGATCGGGCCATTCCTCAGGCCAATCGTTCGGAAGATCGGAAGGCCAATCTTCCGGCATTTCGTCCGGAAGCTGTTCGATCCAATCCTCCGGCAGATTTTCGATCCAATCTTGCGGCGTATCTCCTTCAAACCAATCTCCGGGCAGGCTTTCCGCCCAATCTTCAAACCAGCCGGGCACAGAACCGCCTCCCATCCCCGGAAGGGAAGGAAAGTCGTCCGGCCACTCCGTCGGCCAATCCTCCGGCATTTCGTCCGGAAGCTGCTCGATCCAGTCTTCGGGGAGAAAATCTTCCCAATTTTCGGGCAGATTTTCCGTTATATCCCCGGGCAGGCTTTCCACCCAATCTTCAAACCAGCCGGGCACCGAGCTTTCGCCTGATAAATCGGGCAGATTTTCAAACCAGTCTTCCGGAAATTCGTCGGGCCAGTCGCCGGGCATTTGATCGGGCAAATTATCCAGCCAATCTTCGGGGAGGGATTCAGCCCAATCTTCCAGCATGCTGCCGGAAACACCGCCGCCACCGCCGATCTCAATGTCGTCAAGCAGCCCTTGCAGCCAATCTTTAAACCAATCGGGCGCATCGAAAGGCAATTCTATGGTGATGCCTTCGTTCTGATACTTTTGGCGCAGATAGCGCGCGCCCATCACCGCCGAACAGACCATAACGGTGCACATAACCAGTAAAAACAGCGTGCCCAAAATATACAGCCATTTCGACCTCTTTGTCATTTCTTTCCTCCTACCCGTTCCGCGCGATGCGGTGAATATATGCGAGACAGCGCGCCATGCGGCCCTCGCCGAACAGCCCGTTCATAAAACTGCACAGAGCGTCCGCTTCGCTGCGTACATACGCCGCATTGAGCGCTTCAAATTTACGGAATACTTTTTTACAGAGGATGTCGTCGAGGGCATCCATTTCCTCTCCGCCGCAGCTGACATAGACGGAGATGTAATTGCGGATCTGCTTCATAATACGATTGCCGAAAGTGATTTGGAACTTATCGATGAGATATTCGTCCAAAACGCGCAGACGGCGCTCGTTGCGGGTCGTAATTTCAAACCAGGCCTGTTCGCGCTCGATGAGGGAGCCGAATTCCTCCGCGGTAAAGGATACGGGCTTTTGCGCCGCTTCCTCTTCCGAGAGGACAAACTCTTCCGCCTTGCGGTCGAGTTCGAGCACCATCGCGCGATCGTATACCTTATCGGAGATGGCGAAGGTGGAATCGTCGTTGTTTGCCGTGCCGATGAACCACATGTTTTCGGGCAGTTTGATGCGCCCGTGTTTGAGCCCCTGCGGGTCATTTTCCCAAACGTCCGGAACGACGTCGAGATAGCGCGACTCGGCATCGGGGATTTCCAAGAGGGACAAAAACTCGGCAAAATAATATTCCACCCGCGCGATGTTCAGCTCGTCGAGCACGGCAATATAGATGTCCTTCCGCTTGTTTGCCTCGTACATCTTTTCTAAAAGGAGCGTTTCATTGAATTTTTTTGTAAATTCGTTATAATATCCGAGAAGATCGGTACGTTCCTTCCACATCGGCTGTACGGGGATAATGACGGAGGGATTGCCCAAAAATTCGCCGAAGGCATAGGCGAGCGACGTTTTGCCCGTGCCCGACATACCTTGCAGGATGATGATGTGCGACACCGCCAAACTGGAAATAAACTCGCGGATGTCGGTCGGACTGTAAAACAGCCCCAGCCTGCCCGCCGCAAAATTGCGGAACTTTGTGCAGAGCTCCTGCAAAGAGGAGATGCGCTCTCCCTGCCGCTTTTCGCGCGGCGCGCGCGACTCGTCCATTTCATTGAGCTGGCTGAACCGCGGTGGCGGCAGCTGTTTTTCCAGCGCTTCCTTGGCGGCGCGTTCCGCTGCCTCGCGCTCGGCGACAATGCGGAGCGCCTCTTTCCATGCGTCGCGCACGCGGCGGTATTTTTTCCGCCTGTATTTATTGACGATCAGCAATACGACCAGCAAAAGCGGAATAATAAGCACCCAAAACACCAAAAGGATGCTGAAAATGCCGCCCGTTTTTAAAAACTCGCGCACAATGTCCAGTATATCGGAAAGCCGGTCGGTCATTTGCAGATAAATGATCGCAAAGAGCAGCATGCCGCACAGCAGCAGGAACAGCGCGACCAAAAAGATGACCAATTTATAATGTTTTTTCGGTTTAGGTTCGTACATCGTTCTCTCCGCTCTGCGCCTCTTCCTTCTCTGCTTCCGTCGCCTCTGCTACCGGTGCTGCATCCGCTTCGGGCGCGGCGTCCGTTCCGTCTGAGCCATCGGCCTTTGTCGCTGCGCCCTTACTTTTGTGCAACTTGTCGAAAAACGACCGTTTGAGTGCGGCAAAAAAATCTTTGCGCAGCATCTTTTTTGCGCCCTTCCATTCGCTGCGCAAAAATTCGCCCAAAACTTCGTATTCGAATTCAAGCTCTTCGAACGCCTGTTCTGAGGTATAATCGTCTGCATCGGTCAAAAGGCCGTGCTCCTTGCGCAGAGCCAAAAACCTTCCTTTCAGCAGGGCGTCTTCCCGCCGCAGCGCCTCCATTTCCCGCCGCAGCATCTCGAATTCTCCGCTCTTTTCCGCGTAACGCGCGTCGCTTTCCCGCATCGCTTCGTCATTTTCGGCGATCAAACGGGCGATCTCCTCTTTCTTTTCCTTATCGGACTGCACGAGCGCGGCGGCATGTGCCACCGCCTCTTCCTCCATTTTGCGGCGCAGGGACTCTTCGCGCGCATCCCGCTCTTCCAGTTCGGCCGCGTGCGCCGCATGCAGGGAAGAGATCTCCTCGCCGAGGGCTTCCGCCTGCTCATGGAGCGCGCGGATCTCCGCCTCGCGGTCTTTGAGCGCCGCCTGCGCCACAAGGAGCTGCTCGCTGTCCTTCTCCAAAGCGCGGTTGCGCTTTTCGAGCAGCTGCATATACTCTTCGGGAGAACCGCCTCCTTCACGGATGCGCCGGCGCAAATTTTCGAGCTGTTCCCGGACGGCGCGCCTTTCCTCCTCGCGGCGGCGCGCTTCTTCCCGCTCGAACTCCGCGGCAAGCTCCCCTTCGATGCCCATGCCGTGTTCGTAAGTGAGAAAGGAGAGCAACAGGGCGGGCTCGGTAAATTCCCGCGCGATCCTCTCCGTTTTCGGGTCGGGCGAGCGCTCTTCCTTGGTCACGGTAAAGCCTTCTTTATCGTACGCGAGAAGAAATTCGTACAGGGCGACCACTTCTTTAAAATTTTTATCCATCCGCAAGACGTTTGTCTTGGTAATGGGCGGTTTGAGCTTGTCAGCCTTGGATACCTCTACCATCAGCGGGGTGTGCAGATAATAATACACCGTGCGCTGCATGTGTTCGAGTCGCTTCAATTGCTCTCCGATCCGGTTGTGGCTGCGCAGATACGGGTCATCTTCGCGCGATTCCCGCATGGAAAATTCGTATTGAAGGCGATGTTTTCCCTCCGTCACTTCCTTGCGCAGCAACACTTCGCCGCGATATGTGTTCGTTTCGCGGACGATTCGGTTATAGCGCAGGGAGATGAAATCGTTCAGCCGGCACAGCATCATGTAGAGAAACCTGTTTTCATAGACGGCATAATTGTTCAGCCTCTCTACGGTGTATAGCTTTTCGGGCATGAGATCCTCCCCTTCGGGAGGTTTGCGCGAGATCAGGTTGCTGTGCCGCGCGAGATGCTCTACCGATTCCCGCGAAACGTGCTTCACCTTTTCTATAGGCTCCACTTCGCCGCTCGAACGGATAAACTGGCGCTCTTCGTCGATCGCCTTGCCGATAAAAACCAGCCCGTGCTCGATCGCTTCCACCCAATCCTCTTCGATACGGCATTCTGTCCGTATGACGGTGATCTTGTCGCTCTCGTCCGCATGCACGATGGCGTCGCGCAGCGAAGCGCCCTCGCGGTCCTTTTGCAGGATTTTGCCGTATTCGCGAAAGGCACGGTAAAAAAGATCCCATTGCGTCATCGCACGATCCCCCTTTCCTTATACGCTTCTGGCGATCCTGCGGACGTACTCCCGGCAGCGAGGCATCTGACCCTCGCCGAAGAGAGATTCGAAGCAGTTGCACAGTTCTTCCGCCTCGCTGCGGATATACGCGGCGTTTTGCGTTTCCAGCTTACGCAGCACTTTTTTCGCCAAAATATCGTCCAGCGCGTCGATCTCCGTTCCGCCGCAGGCGACATAGACGGGCAAGTAGGCGCGTATCTGCCGCATGATGCGGTTCCCGAAAGTGATCTGAAACTTTTCGATGAGATATTCGTCCAGCTTTTCCAACCGTTCGAGATTTTCGGAGGAAATATCCCCCTCTTTGAGGACCGCGGCGACGAGTTCGTTAAAATGGCGCGCGCTGATCGGCACCGTCCGGCTGCCGGATGCCTGGAAAGGCTCTGACTTTCTGTCAAGATTGAGTACCATCGCGCGGTCGTATACCTTGTCGGAAATGGCAAAGGTAGAGTCGTCGTTGTTCGCCGTGCCGATGAACCACATGTTCTCCGGCAGTTTGATGCGCCCGTCTTTCAGCTCTTCGGGGTCGTTCTTCCATTTGTCGTTGACCACTTCGAGATATCTCGATTCCGGATTGGGGATCTCCAGCAGGGAAAGAAATTCGGCAAAATAGTATTCCACGCGCGCTATATTCAGCTCGTCGAGGATGGTAATGTACATTTCTGCCTGTCCGTTCGCCTCGTACATTTTCTGCAAAAGGAGCGTTTCGTTGAAATGCTTGGTAAACTCGTTATAGTAACCGAGAAGGTCTGTGCGCTCCTTCCACATAGGCTGTACGGGAATGATCGTGGAAGGATTTTCGATAAATTCGCCGAACGCATAGGCGAGCGACGTTTTGCCCGTACCCGACATGCCCTGCAAAATGACGATGTGCGACACCGCAAGCCCTGCAATAAATTCGCGGATGACGGAAATATCATAATAAAGTCCCAATTTGCCCGCAGAAAAGATGCGGAATTCTTCGCACAGTTCGCTGAGCGACACATCCGCAAACACTTTCGGGGAACGCGCCTTTTTTTCCTCATCGTATTCTTTGAGCATGCCGAATCTGGATTCCGGTTCGACCTTTTGATTTCTCTCCTCTTCCGATTCCTTCGCCTTTTTGTCGTCCTCGCGGATCTGCTCCGTCATTTTGTTAAAACGGCGCTCATTGAGCATGACCGAGACGATGACGAAAATCATGATGACAAACATCACGGCGATATAAATGATGATATAAACAGGCTGCGTCAAAGTTTCCCAAATTTTATCCATCGGAGATCCCTTCGTTTTATTTTATTTTTGTTGGCTTTCTGTTTTCATGTGTCTGAGCAATCTTCTGCAGCAGGATATCTCTTCGCCCCCGAAGATCTCTTCCAAGGGCGCGATCGCATCCCCTCCGCCTGCCGCGCACAGCATCCCGAAGATGCGCGGCAAAACTTCTGCTGCCACTGCGGAATCGAGCGCGGCGGAGGCGTCTCCTCCGCAGGCGAGGAAGGCCGAGATATGCATCTCCAGCTTGATCCACTGGCGGTTTCCGAAGCGGTAAGATTGCGCCTGCCCCGCCTTTTCTTCCAAGCGGTCCACCCGCTTCCAGAGCCTTTCGTCGAGAGGATATGCGTCGCGCACCCGCTTGCAAAGGTTTGCAAACTGATAATAGCCGAGCGGTTTGACGAGCGTCTTTTCCGCCGTTTCTCCGCATTCGTTCAGTTCCGGCGCGAGCACCGCCGCGATCTCGGCGATTTCGGGAGGGATCGCCGAGAGGCTTTCCCCTTCTTTTAGCTCTGCTATGATCCATAGATTGGGCGGCACGAGATGCTCCGGCTCGACTTCGGCATCGGGGAGCACCACCGGCTTTTCGGCAGGAGCCGGGGCAAACACGCGCACGGCTGACAGCTCCGTAAGCGCCTCCGCACGGATATGGCGCAGCAGCGCTACATGCATGGACGCCCTCTCTTTGCGCGATGTTTCCAGCGCCTTGTAAAGTTCCGTTTTCCCCTTTTTGCGGCGGTCATGGAAGATAAAGAGGTCTGTCTCCTCCGCGTTTTCGGCATACAGCCGATTGCCGAAATATGCAGCGAGTATCTCGCCGAATGCGTTCCACTGTTTTTCCGCCCCGCCGGGGACGATGATCAGGCGGGATGCAGCAAAGGCGGCGAGCATACTGCGCAGATCGCTTTCCGAAATAAAGATGCCCCGCTCGGAAGAAAACGTCTGCAGATCGCGGCATACGGCGGCGAACGTCTGCGAACGGTCAAAATATTTTGGTTCGTCCGCATTGCCCGCGGCCTCCGACGCCTCTCCCTTTTCCGTAGCGAACGCCTGAAGGAATACTTCCTCTGGCGTAACATATGTGCTGATCCCGCTTCCGAATCGCAGTTCCTGCCGCAGCTTTCCCTCTTGCCGAAAAATTTTATTGCGGCGCCGCTTTTCCGCGATCAAGAGGATTGCCGAAACGAGAATCAGCGCAAGGCCCGCGATAATGATCCCCAATTCGGAACCCGAGATCTGCGTAGCCGACAGGACAGACGTCGCGCCGATCATGATAAATAGCAGCGCCAAAAGCAGCAGCCCCCAACCCGCAAAGCGAAGCGGCTTGTTTTTTGCCGGGCGGCTCCCTCCAGCCGCAGTGCCCAAGCGATATTCCTTGCCGATATTGGAAAGATCGCGGAAATAATCGGCGGGCCGGGCATTCGATTTTTCACGCCGCTCGCCCTCGAAAAAGCGAACGCCGCGCAAACGGATATCGGAGACGGAAGCGCCCACGCTGATCATATAATTTCCTGCAGCGATCCCTTCTGTACGCGCGCTTGCGTCGAATGACGCCATGCGCGCGCGAGGCAACGCCACCGTCACCGTTTTTGCCTCGCCCGGCGCGAGCGGGATACGGACAAAGGCCTTCAGTTCCTTTTTCGGCGCGTCGGCGGGCATATCGATGCCGCCCACATATACCTGCGCGACCTCACAGCCGGCGCGGCTGCCGATGTTTTTGACGGTAAATTGAATTTCTTCCTCCCCTACGTTCAGCCCAGAATAGGCAAAGCGGGTGTAACTCAGGCCAAAGCCGAACGGATAGCGCACTTTGTACCCCGCCGTATCATAGTAGCGATAGCCCACAAAGGACCCTACGCGCGTTTTTCCCGTACTTTTATCCGATTTCCACGCGCCGAGCAGGGCATCTGCATCGTCGTAATATGTGCGCGCGAGGCGGCCGGAGGGTTCCGCGCGGCCCGTGAGCACGTCTGCCAGCGCCGCCGTACAGAGCGCCCCTCCTGCCGGAGCGAGAACAGTCGCGGCGAAATATCGATCGAAAGACATGTCTGCCGGCATATCCCCCGGCAAGACGGCGATCATGCGTTTCCCCGTATGGCGGAGCGCATCGATGAGCGCCAAACGGTTTGCGGGAAGGCGAAGACAGTTTGCCCTGCCCCTTTCCCCGACAATTTCCGGATACAGAAAAACAATGAGAATATCGGCCGATTTTGCGAGGCGCACCGCCTCTGCGATATCCTGATCCCCCTTGTCCTCCTCCCGCACATATCCGCGCGCCTGCCCGACAACGGGCACGGGCGACATGGCGGCGGCAAATCCCTCGGGTGCCTGACCGATCACGGCGACCCTCTTGCCCGCCGACAGGGGGAGCATCGCTCTGTTTTTCAGCAATACGACCGATTCCTGCGCGAGTTGCAGGGCAATCTTTTCGGAAGACGTGTATCTCTTGGATGCGGGGAGCATGCGGTTGACGCGAAAGGCAAAATCGATGACGTGGTCGACCGCCTCGTCGACCGCCGCCGTATCGATCGCGGAGCCGTCATCCAACGCCCCTTGCAATTCTCTCTCGGTCGCGCTGCCCTCCCTGCGATAGGCGGACATCTGCTCGAACCTGCCGACCGCCCTGTCCAGCGTCAATCCAGCGCCGCCGATGCAGGATCCGATGAGAAACGTATGAAAATCCGCACTGGGCGCCACGCCGTCGCATACCGCAAAAACATCGCCGAACTTGCCCGATGCTATATCCTTGAACAACGCTTCGTTGGCGGACGCATAACCGCTTCCGGCCTCCGTCAGCGAGCCGACGACAACCTCTCCCGGTTCTTCCCGCGCGGCAAAGAGAAAGGGCTTGCGAAAGAGCTCATGCACGGCGCGCGCATCCTCACATTCGTCCAAAAATTCAATGTCCGTATCCCGCAAAGCGAGGCGGGCGTAACCGCACGCCGCCCCCGCAGCATGTACCGCGCGGGCGATCGCCGCGCCGATCGTACCGTTGAGAAAAGCATCTTCCGACAGCCCCGGCGCATACGCGTTCGCGACGCATTTCAAATCGGGGGTGGAGAGCAGGTTGATCCCGTTGCCCCGCGCCTGTACGGAGAGATCTTCCGTCATGCAGCCGATCAGCTCTGCGTCCCAAGACCGGGCGGCGCTTTCATATGTGGGGTATCCCCCGTTCTCTTCATTGAGCGAACGGAGGGAGGCGCGCCGTACGGCAGGAACGCCCGAACGCTGCAAGCCTGCCTCGGAAAGGCTCGCAAAGTCGGTAAGGAGCGCAACTTTCTGCCGCATCGTTAAATTTTCGATGATGCTCTTATATTTTAACATGATTCTTCTCCGAACACCTGCACATACTGCCCGGCCGCATCGCCGCCGTTCTCCGCGTTTTCTCCCCCGAAGAAGAGGACGAGCAGACTGATACCCAATGCCAAAGCGAACAGCCCGACGGCAGAGAATACGGCGAACAGTGCGTACCTCTTCGACCGATTTTCCGCCTTATACGGGCCCGCTGCAGTCACTTTTTTCCCTTTGCGGGGAAGCGACGCCTTGCTCCGATAACCTACCTGCACCGTATCGTTCGTACAGGAATAGACGTAATGCCCCGAATATACCTCTTGGATGCTGCACTCCACAGCATTCCAACCGGAGGGGATCATTAAATCGGGCAGAGAAAATTCCGCACCGCGCGCCGCAGACAGCCCCTCTACTTCAAAACAGCGCGATTCCCCTTTTCTGCCGCCCGCGCGCCGTACCGACAGCCGGACGCCCGTTACGATGCCGTCCGTGCCGTTGTACAGGCGCAGAGCGAGGCGGTTTGCTTCGCCGCCGCGGAGGATCAAATAACGACGCGCGCTGACAAAAAAATCATCCGGCCGTTCGGCCTCCCATTTCGCGATCACTTCTGCGCTTGCCACGTTATTTTCCCTCCGTATGCGCGCCGGGCACAACGCCAGAACGGCGCGTCTGATGGCGTGCTGGCAGGCGCTGCAGCAGTATTGCCGCCCCGTTGCGTACACGGCACGCGGCGGCCGCAGCCAAGTATTGCAAGCGCAACCCTGTTTTATAAATTGCCGCGGCGACCGGCGCCCAACGGCTTTTCCGCAAAGCGCCCTCCTGCACGGCGGCATTGCCCAGCGCTTTCAACCGCGTATTTATATACGCATATAATTTTTTTATAAAGACGACCGCCGTCACGAGCAAAAGAGGCAGCCCAACAATACATGCCGCCGCAGCGCACAGCGCCGCCACATACTGCCCAAACGACCATACCAAGTCGGCGTGCGCGCCGCTGTCCAAACAATAAAAAACGAATAAGAGCGTGAACGCAAACAGCGCGACCGCCGCTGCCGCCAACGCCAAAAGAAAGAGCGCAAAGCGGGCAAAAAAAGCGGCGCAGAACGTTCCTCCGCGCGCAAATTTCTTTCCATTTGCACGGGTAAAGATAACGGAAACGCAGTCTGTACCCTCCGGCAACGCGAGAGGCCGGGTGAATTGCGCCCCGCAGGAACTCTCTTCCACGCGGAAAATACCGATAATCCGCCCCTTGCTGTTATAGGCGATCACCTCGTAACGCCCGCAAAAAACCGGCTGCGCCCATTCGCCTATAAAGCGGCAGGAACGCGCACTGTTCGAGCGGCAAAGCTGATATTGCGCGATAAATTCCCGCGCAGGAAGGGACGGCTCATACAATACGGAAACGCCGCCGCGCAGATTGTACTTTCCCAGCCCCCTGTCTCGCACGGGAAACAGGGCAGACAGCATCCAAAAGAAAAGAGCCGGAAGAACGGCAACGGCAAAAACAGCCGCCAACGCGACGCCCACAAGATACCATACAATCCAAATTATCATCGGCCCTCCCCTGCAATTCGCTGCAAACGGCGCGCTCCGGAACCAAACAACGATGCCGCGCGGTTTGCTTTTCTCTTCGTTAAATCATCATATTACAATTCTACCATATTACAGAATAAATAGCAATCAAACCGCACATAAATTTCACCGTTTCATCAAATTACTTTGCGCATCGCGCCTTCATAATGTGCCCCTTCGAAGCGAGCCCGAAATAAGGAAATCTTTGCCAAAAGCCAAAAACAGAACGGGAATGCGCCATTTTGAAAAGAAAACAGTCGCACATTCACAAATATTGATAACTTTGATAAAACTTTCCCCAATTTAAACGGTTTTTTGTCTGACGTTGATTTTTTAACCCATTCATGTTATAATTATATTGCAAAGCAAAGAGACGCTCTTATGGTTCTGCTTCGTTGACATTTGCAGTTGCACAGTAAAACAGGAGGTATCTCATCATGAAAAAGACAGTCAGAGGCGTCGTTTACGACACGGAGAACATGACGGTCGTAAAAAAGGTGTCGCACGGTGCATTCGGCGATCCCGCCGGCTATGAAGAAACCCTGTACGTTGCAGAAAACGGTTCTTATTTTCTGTACACGAACGGCGGCGAAGCATCCCCTTATACTGCCGAAAAACTGACTTCTCTCTCCAAGGCGAAAGCCGCGGCATGGGAAAAGGAAAACGCATAACGTAAACGCGCGTCTACGCGCGTTTTTTACCGTAAAGACGAAGCCCGTTGCCTCCGTGCAGCGGGCCTTTTCGTATAACAACAACGTCCGAGGGCAGTCCGCGGGGAACAGAATGCTATTATGAGGGCGACAGCCCGAAAACAAATATCCGCAGGCTTTGCCTGCGGATATTTGTTTTCAAAAGCAAGCGAAAATCATCGCCGCTACAATTTCATGAAAGAGAGAGCCCTGCCTCGGCAGGGCCGCCGCGCGCCGTATTCACAGTTCAGAAGCAAAACGGCGCCGTTTTTATTTTACAAGCGTAAATTCCGCCGAAAGATCGGTACTGCTGTCCAATCCGATCCATACGTCGAATTTGCCCGCTTCGGATCCATATTCCCCGGAAGCCGTATAAAAGCGCAGCATCTCCTCCGAAAGGGTAAACGCGACGTCCTCCTCCGTCCCCGCGGCAAGAAAAACGCGGCAAAATCCCTTCAGCTCTTTTACGGGACGGACAACGGAGGCAAAACGATCGCGGATATACAGCTGTACGAGCGCACTGCCCGCGCGGCTGCCCGTGTTTTTCAGGCGGGCCGATACGCGGATACTGCCTCCCGCCTCCAGCACGTCGGAGGAAAGGCGCAGTCCGCCGATATGCCAATCGGTATATCCCAACCCGTAGCCGAACGGGTATAAGGGGGCGTTGCATACATCGCGGTATGCGCTGACATACATGCTGTTTTTCAGGGTATCGGGAATGCGCGGACGGCCGGTATTAAAGGAGTTATAATAGAGCGGGCACTGCCCTACCGCACGGGGGAAGGACATGCTCAGGCGCGCCGTCGGCTCTTCCTTCCCGAGCAATAGATCCGCAACCGCGTTGCCGCCCTCCGTGCCCGGCTGCCATACATACAATATTGCATCGCAATAAGGCTCTATTTCGGTGAGCACCTGCGGTCTGCCGCCAAAAATGACCGCTACGACGGAGTGCCCCGCCTCTTTGAGCGCCTTTACGAGCGCCGCCTGTGCCGGAGGGATGCTAATATCGGCACGGCTCGCCCCTTCGCCCGAATTATCGGACGGTTCGCCGATGCAGGCGATCACCGTATTTATGCCGCTGAGTTTTGCAAGGCCTGCCGGGATATCGCTCACACAGGTTTCCGAGATCCCCTTGCCGCAGCCGGTGGCCGAAACAAGGTTTCTGCCTAAGGCAGATTCCAATCCTTCCTTGATGCTGACCGCCTCTTCCGCTCGGCCACGGCACGCCCAATTTCCGAGAATATATTTCTCCTCCGCAAACGGCCCCGCAAGCGCAAACTCTCGGTCCTCCGAAAGGGGCAGTACGCCTTCGTTTTTTAAAAGCACGGCTGACCTGACCGCGGCCCGACGCGCAATCGCCCTGTGTTCGGGCGAAAGGCTGACCTCTTCGGCCTTTTGGGGATCGGCCGCCCCGTAACGATTTTCAAAGAGGCCGGCCTTTTCCTTCATTTCCAGCACACGGCGGAGAGATTCATCCACCAGCTTTTGGCTCACTTTTCCCTCTTTTACAAGTTCGGGAAGATGGCGTATATATGTAGGAGACATCATTTCCATATCCAGACCGTTGCGAATGGCGGTCTCTGCACACTCTTTTTCCGATTCAAGATAGCCGTGCACGATCATTTCCGTGACCGCGCCGTAATCGCTGATGAGCACGCCGTCGAAACCCCACTCATCGCGAAGAGTATCCACGAGCAGCTCCCTATGTCCGTTGACGGGAATGCCGTTCAAAAGGTTAAAGGACGACATCACCAGATCCGCCCCCTCTTCCACGCAGGCGCGGTATGCCGGCAGATAATACTCCTTTAAATTTCTTACGCTTACATCCGTCGTATTATAATCCCTTCCCGCCTCGGCAGCACCGTAGGCGGCAAAGTGTTTGACGCAGCAAAGGATACCTCCCTCATGATAGCCCCGCACAAATGCTCTGCCCATCTCGCAGTTCAAAAACACATCTTCTCCCGTCGTTTCCATGACGCGCCCCCAGCGGGCATCGCGGACAAGGTCGACCATCGGCGAAAAAGTTACATGCGTACCGCCGTATTTTGCCTCCACGGCCGACATTTTTGCACATTCCTCGGCGAGAGCGGGATCAAACGAACAGCCGATCGCCAAGGGGATAGGAAAAATAGTGCGATATCCGTGCACGACGTCCTGCATAAAAATCAGGGGGATCGCATGCGGCGATGCATTCAAATATTCATCCTGTATGGCGATCGCTTCCGACGCCGTATCGAAGTTGAGAACGGAGCCGATCCCCGCAGCGTCCTCGCGGCAGATCTCGATCCCCTGCTGGGCGCCGGTCACCTCCGCCGCGATCTCCGCATGGATCACCACTGCGTTGACCTGCGTAAGCTGCCGGGCTTTCTCCTCCAATGTCATCTTTTCAATCAATTTTTCCACTCTTTCGCTCATAATATATACTCCTTTATTCCAAATGCGCGGGCATATATAGAATTATAACACGGTACACGGCAATTTGCAAGCGTCTGTCCTCCATTTTTCAAGGGGAAGGCAGGAGCGCATTTTCCCGTTCGCTAAAGCGATGCCCCGCCTGCAGGCGGGGCATCGCTTTAGCCGAGAAAATAAATGCACCGCTCGGCGCGCGTGAACATCTGCCATATTTCACGCAGGCGTGCGTCGGTAAAGCGCGACGCACGTTCGCGCTCTTCTTCGAGCGTCACGGGGCGGAAAAAATCTGCCCATTCATCTACATAATGTGCGCACAGGCGCTCCGGATTGTCATATAAAAAAGCAGTATTGTCGAATAAAAAAGGCCGCACCAATCGCAAAAACGGCGTACCGGCCGCCTCTCGTTCAAAGGCATCCACCAACGCGAGAAAGCGCTTTTTGTCTCTCTTTTTGACATACGTCATATATGAAAACACGATCTCGTCGCCGAGAACAGAGTAAGAACCGTCCACCGAATAAAAGCGGAACCCGTTTTTTTCGAAAAAATGCAAAAAGGCCGCGTCCATGCCGTCAAACAGCGCGCTTTTGAGCCAATATACGGCGCTCTTGCATTCATCGTCGGTATTTTCGGCATGATACGTTACGAGTGCCTGCAGATCCCGCCCGTGCCCGCGGCGGATAATTTTTTTCTCTTTTTTCTCCTTCCTCACGGTATTGGGCACATAGCGAAAGGGACGAAGCGGTATGTTACCGAATGTTTTCCGCACATTTTCGAGGTCATCGCCGGAAAAAGCCCCCGCAAGAAAGAGCGTCATGCCGTCCGTAAACAGGCTTTCGCGCGCGGCGGAGATCTCCTCTTCGGTAAAGGCATTCAAATCCTCAACGGAGCCGAGCACCGATTTCGTGAACCGCCCGTCATACCAGGCTTCGCGCAGGATATCCGCCGTACGGTTGTCGTAGAAATCGTACTCGAAGATCTCATTTTCTATCACGCCGAGAACGGACTCTTCCTCTTCGTCGCCGTATTCCTTTTGGGTAAGCATGGAATAGAGCAGCGAAAGCTGCTCGGCAAATACTTCTTTACGGCAGGTAAAGTTGAAGCACATATAGTTTTTGGTCGTATACCCCATAATTTCGGAGCCGCGCGCCGTCATTTCGGCGCTGATATCGGCTGCGCGCCTTGCGCCGGCACGTTCAAAAAATAGGTGTTCGACGCAGTGATAAACGCCCGCCCTGCCCTCGGGGACAAAGGGGAAGACCACGGAAAACGCCGCCGTATGCAGCGCGGGCGCACAAAACGCGATCATTTGCGCACCGTTCGCCAATCTTTCCGATTTTTCGAGATATTCGCTGCCCATTTTTTCTCCTCCGTTTCGGCGGGGATATTGTATCACAAATATACCGCACTGTCAATGCCGTGCGTCATCACGCATCTTAAAAGGCGACTTTTGCGCAAATATTTCTACAATTTCGGCAAAAATCGGCAAAATAGTACAAAAGCTCGCCTTCTTTCTTGCATTTTTTATACAACTTTATCCACAAAGTACTCGAAATTTGTGGGAAAGCATACTTTTTCAATCACGGGGAAACAGATAGAAAAGGCGTTCCAATCCCCGCCATATTTCCCCTGCACCGAGGCGCTCTGCCCCGGCCAGCCCGCCGTCGGACGCGCCGCCGCAACACGCGTCCTTTTTGACCGATACATAACCCGCCGCGCTCTTTTCTTCTGCGGCCCTGCCGAACAACAGGGCGGGCGTTCCCGCCCGCTCCGCCGACATGGCAAACCCTTCCGCACAGCCGATGCAATAATCTGCTTCGCAAAGTGCCTGTACATGGCCGCCCTGCGGCACCTCCTTCGCCTCTATCCGGGAAGGCTCGGAAATTTTCGACAAGATCTTCCCGTGCAAAGCGGCGTCTGCGCCGAACAGCAAGATGTCTGCACCCGTTCCGGCGGCAATCAACCGGCACAGGAGCGCCGCCCTGCCCGGTTCGGCCTGCCATATCTCCTGCAGGCCATCCGTGCAGAAGGCGATCTTCGATTTTTTGGATGCTTTTTGTTCCGCGTTTTTTCCGCCGGCGGCGTAGCGAGCGGGATACAGGTCGCGCTGGGGCGTATCCACATCGGAATCGAGAAAAGGATTGAAATATCCGTCTCCCAGGCAAAACGCACATCCCCAAACCTGCCACGCGGTCTTTGCGCCCGCGCGCTCGCCCGTCTGCCCGCGGCTGACCTTTTCCTTATGGCGCAGGCGCACGTCCGGCAAATACAGATTGCGGTACCCTGCCGCGCACAGCCGCAATCCGAAATCCACGTCATTGGATACGACGGCAAATCGTTCGTCGAACCCGCCCAGCCGCTTAAATTTTTTCCGTTCGACCATCACGCAGGCGCCCGTCACAAAGCTGCACTCGCGGCGCAGATGTAAAAGTCCGCGATATTCTTCGCTCGCCTCGGATGCGTATTGATAATAGTGGCGCGCTCCGCCGCCGCGCTCGACGAGAAACCCGCCCGCATGCTGCACCGCGCCGCCCGGATAGAGCAAGAGCGCCCCCACTTCCCCTACATCGGGGCGCGCGGCTTCGGCGAGCATCCGCTCGATCCAATCGGGCGTGAGGACTTCGGTATCGTCATTCAAAAAAAGCAAAAAATCCCCCTTCGCTTTTGCGGCGGCGAGGTTGTTGAGCCGCGACCAGTTGAACGGTTCGGGGATATACAGGATGCGGCACCCGTATTTTTGCAGGCGCTTTTCGCCGTAGGCGCGCGAGCCGCGCGAATTATCGACGACAATCAGCTCCATGCGGCGATACGAAGACCTTTTGATGATCGACGCGAGGCACCGATCGATATAATTTTTCGTATAACAGGTGGGAATTATGACGGAAACGAGCGGCTCCCCCTGTACGTCGCGCTCAATAGACACGCTGCCATGTACGTTGGTTTGCAGGCGCGCTCCCTCTCCCCGCCGCGCGATAGCCGCCGAACGGAGGAGAGCCAACGCGGCGTCGCTCGCCCCTTCCTCCATCAGATGAAAGAATACCCCCGCGACATGGCAAACCTCGCCCTGTTCGGAAAGTTTTAACAGCATGTCATACAAAAACGCCGCATGCGGCAGAGATTCATCCGCCGTTTCCGCCATCAGAGAGCGGCGCGCAGCAAATGCGCCGCACACATAATCGTACGCCAAAAAGAGATCGGGCGACCATTTCGGTTTAAAAAACGGCCGTACATATTCGCCTTTTACAATACAATCGTGATCGGTATAGACGGCAGCAGCCCCTTTCGCCCCGCAAGCGAGGACAAACAAGCCCTCTTTTTCCAGGCGATCCCCCGCACGTAAAGTCACGACATAATCGCCCGTAAGCATCCCGTACGCTGCGCGGCGGTTCGGAGCGCGCAAAACGCCCTCTGGCACGGAAAGGGCATCGCCCCCGAATAAAACGACCTCGCGGGGCGGCAGAATCTGTTCGCTTAGATCGCCCCACAGATCTTCGAGAGCCTCCCCTCCCTCATTTGCGTCGATCACGACGGAAACGCTTTCGCCGATCCTTTCCGCCGCTCGGGCATACACTTCCAATGTTTCGGGCGAAGGGGCGCAGGCCGCGCGCACTTTGGCATAGGAACGCTCCCGCTCCGCCACGCCGCTTTGGCGGAAACGCCGCAGCGCGGCGCCCAGCACATTGCCCTTGTGGCGCGCCGCAAATCGGCCCATGCGCCGCAACAACATCTTCCAGCCGCCTGCCGTTTTCAGATCGACGCCGTAACGCCTGCAAAAATTTTTGATCTTTCCCATACTCCCTCCGCCTAGACCGCCGTGCCTAAAAGGAATTTTTTTCTACAAATTTAATATAAAAGCGCGACTTTGCCGCAATTTTTTACATCATTTTTACAACTAAAGGGCATTTTTATACAAATTTATCCACATTGCCCACACTGATCTTGTGCACAGAGCCGTTTATGCGCGCTCTAAAAAGCGTTCTGCCTGCGCATTTCCCTTTTTATAGGAACAATAGCTGACGATCTCCGGTGCGGAAAAATCGAGCAGGCGCACCGTTTCGAGCGCGCCCGATACGATCTCCCGCTCTGCCATTTTGCGCGGCAAAAAACTGTAGCCGAGCCCGTCCTTCAAATAATCGATGACCTTGCTGCTGTTGTCGATCTCGAATCCGAAGGCATGCCGCGGCGGGAAGAGCGACCGCACAAATTCGCCCGCCTCTCCGAAGGCAAAATTGCACATGAGATAGCGCGAAGCGATGAGCTGCTCTTTTGTGATGCCCCCTTTATATTCATTGGCGGCGGGACAGGCGAGCAAGACCAGCTCGTCGGCAGAAAATTTGCGGCACAGAAAGCCCGTTTTTTTGAGCGGGATGTATGAAAATGCGATATCCACGACATCGTCCTGCAGCATGCGCAAAAGATCAGCGGAGTGCCCGAGCACCACTTTGAGGGAAACCTCCGGATTATCGCGGTAAAAACCGCTGATGAGGGGGTAGAGCTCGCTTTCATACACGGCGTTAATGGTGCCGATGCGCAATTTGCGCTCGAATTTTGCCGCGGCATTGACCTGTTGGATAAAGGATTCTTCCAGCTCGACGATGCGCAGGGCGTACCCTAAAAACAGTTCTCCCTCCTCGGTCAGTTCCACGCCGCCCTGCTTGCGGACAAACAGGCGCTTGCCCGTTTCGTTTTCGAGTTCCCCGATGCGGTTGGTCACGGTAGACTGCGCAATGTACATGCGCTCTGCCGTGCGCGTGAAATTTTTCAGCTTGGAAAGCATGATGAACGTCTTGATCGATTCGGTATTCACGGCCCCTCCTGTTATCCGGCGCATCATTCGAATTTTCGATGAAAGCGATTAAATTTATCTATTTTATAAATCGTTTACAAATTATATCACATGTGGTATAATGCTGTCAAATCCAAAAACAAAAAATTATAAGGAGATCACTGTTTTTATGGGAATGACAATGTCTCAAAAGATCCTCGCCTATCATGCGGGATTGGACAGCGTAAAGGCGGGCCAGCTCATCAATGCAGAACTGGACATGGTGCTCGGCAACGACATTACATCGCCCGTCGCGGTCAAGGAGTTTGAAAAGGCGGGTTTTGCCTGCATCCAATGCCCTGCAAAGGTCAGCTTGGTCATGGATCACTTCACGCCGAACAAGGATATCAAGGCAGCCGAACAGGTCAAAACGGTGCGCAACTTTGCAAACAAATACGGAGTAGAAAACTTTTTTGACGTAGGCCGCATGGGCATCGAGCACGCTTTGCTGCCCGAGCAGGGCCTTGTCGGCGCGGGCGACCTCGTCATCGGGGCGGACAGCCACACCTGTACTTACGGCGCTTTGGGCGCTTTTTCGACGGGCGTAGGCAGCACGGACATGGCGGCGGGCATGATGAGCAACAAATGTTGGTTCAAAGTCCCCTCTGCGATCAAATTCGTGCTCAAAAACAAACCCGCCAAATATATCTGCGGCAAAGACGTCATCCTGCACATCATCGGCTTGATCGGCGTGGACGGCGCGCTTTATAAATCGATGGAGTTCGTCGGCGACGGCATCCGGTATCTTACCATCGACGACCGCTTTACCATCTGCAACATGGCGATCGAAGCGGGCGCGAAGAACGGCATTTTCCCCGTGGACGATGTGACGCGCGAATACCTGAACGGCAGGTTCAAGCGCGAGATCCGCGTGTTTGAAGCCGATCCCGATGCGGAATACGAGCGGGTCATCGAAGTCGACATGAGCAAACTCCGGCCGACCGTGTCCTTCCCCCACCTGCCCGAAAACACGCGGACGCCCGAAGCCTGGGGCGATGTGAAGATCGATCAGGTCGTCATCGGCAGCTGCACCAACGGGCACATTTCCGACCTGCGCATCGCGGCAGAGATCCTCAAAGGCAGACACGTCGCCAAGGGCGTGCGCTGCATTGTGATCCCTGCGACCAATACCATTTGGAAACAGGCGATGCACGAGGGATTGTTCGACATCTTTATCGACGCGGGCGCGGTGGTTTCCACGCCCACCTGCGGGCCCTGCCTCGGCGGGCATATGGGCATACTGGCTGCGGGAGAAAGGGCGGTCGCCACGACGAACCGCAACTTTGTCGGCAGGATGGGGCATGTAGACAGCGAGGTATACCTCGCATCCCCCTATGTTGCGGCGGCAAGCGCCATAGCGGGCAAGATCGCGACCCCCGACGATATTCAATAAATTTATAAGAGGTGAACGAAAATGCAAGTACGCGGAACAGTTTTCAGATATAAGAGCGACGTAGATACGGACGTCATTATCCCGGCGCGGTACCTCAATACCACGTCTGAGGCGGAGCTCGCCTCTCACTGTATGGAGGATATCGACAAAGACTTCGTCAAAAAGGTGAAAAAGGGCGACATCATCGTCGCGGAAGACAACTTCGGCTGCGGCTCCTCGCGCGAGCACGCGCCCATCGCGATCAAGGCGAGCGGCATCTCCCTCGTCATCGCCAATTCCTTTGCGCGCATCTTCTACCGCAACTCTATCAACATCGGGCTGCCCATTTTGGAATGCCCCGAAGCGGTGAAAAACATCAAGGCGGGCGACGTCGTGTCCTGCGACCTTTCCAAAGGCGAGATCGTCAACGAAACGACGGGACAGAAATTTCAGGCAGAGCCCTTCCCCGAATTTATCCAGAACATCATCGACAAGGGCGGGCTGATCGCCTCTATCAAGGCAGAACAAGCAAAATAAAGCTGCCGCCCGCAGCCTGCTGCCGAGACGGCTTGTGCCCATGGAGGACATATGAAAAAAATACGCGACAGAAAATCAAATCTGCTCCGCGAAACGCTGTTGTACGGCATTGCGGCGATCGTATTTGCGGGGCTGGCAACGGCGCTGTGGTTTTTGCAGCGCACGATCGGCATCGCTGCGATCGCCATCGTGTGCGCGTTTGCGCTCGTCGCGATCGCAAATTTTATCATCGGGCTGCTCATATACCGTTCTTTTAAAAAACTTTCCAAGGACGGATCTGCGCCGTTTGCGTTCGTCAATGAATTCGGCCACCTCGAACTATTCGGCGGCACGCGAGAGGATGCGCGCGCCTATGCCGAATTTTGCGTGAACAGCTATGCGAAAATGTTCCGCCCCGTCGACGAAAATCCGAAGAACGACGAGATAAAAGCGGCAAAAGCCGAACAGAAAAAATTGAATGCCGAAGAAAAGGCTCTGCGGGCGAAGCTGACGCATTTGCGCCAATTCGACCATTTTTCCCCCGCCGACCTGCCCTTTTTGGAGGGAAAGGCTATCTTTGTGAGCGACCGCGGATGCGCGGCGTTCGCGCGGCAGTCCGATTGGGAGGCGGCGCGCGAAAAAAACGAAATCGTTCTGTTGGAAAGCAGTTTCGGCAAAACTAAAGAGAAACAATAAAGAAAAGAGGTAAAAGACATGAAAAAACATATCGCAGTGCTCGCGGGCGACGGGATCGGCCCCGAGATCACGGACGGCGCCATCGCCGTACTCAACAAAATCGGCGAAAAATTCGGACACGAATTTGAATTCGAACACCTTTTGATGGGCGTCTGCGCCATCGAAGAGACGGGCGAACCCCTGCCCCAATACACGATCGACCGCTGCCTCGCTTCCGACAGCGTGCTTTTGGGCGCGGTCGGCGGCGCGGTGGGCGACAAGCGCATCGAAAAGCTGCCCGGACACCTTCGCCCCGAAGCGGGACTTTTGAAGATCCGCTCGGCATTGGGGCTGTATTCCAACCTGCGCCCCGCAAAGCTCTTCCCCGCCTTGGCGGGCGCCTGCCCCCTGCGCAAAGACATTGCCGAAAAGGGTATCGACCTCGTGGTCGTCAGGGAACTGATCGGCGGCATCTACTTCGGCGAGCGCGGAAGGGGCACCGAAGAGGGCGGCGAATACGCATATGACACCGAAAAGTACAACGTTTCGGAAGTTACGCGCATCGCAAAGATCGCCTTTGAACTGGCGAGAAAGCGCCGCAAACACGTCACCTCCATCGACAAGGCGAACGTTCTGGAATCTTCCCGCCTGTGGAGAGAAGTCGTGCACAATGTCGCCAAAGACTATCCCGATGTGGAACTCACGGACATGCTTGTGGACAATACCGCGATGCAGCTCGTCAAAAATCCTTCCCAGTTCGACGTGGTGCTCACCTCTAACATCTTCGGCGATATCCTTTCGGACGAGGCGGCGCAGATCACCGGCTCGATCGGCATGCTCGCTTCCTCTTCCCTCGGGGCGACCAAGCGCGGGCTGTACGAACCCATCCACGGCTCCGCCCCCGATATCGCGGGCAAAGACATTGCCAACCCGATCGCAACCATCCTTTCGGCGGCGATGATGCTGCGCGATTCCTTCGACATGACCGAAGAGGCGAAGGCGGTGGAAGACGCCGTCAATCAAGTGCTCGACGAAGGCTACCGCACGGCGGATATCATGAGCGAGGGCATGCGGCAGGTCAAGGGCAGCGAAATGACGAAATTGATCGTCGATCGCATTTAAGCAATTTAAATACGGCGGGAGGCAGCGCACATTGCGCCGCCTCCCCTTTTCTTTTACTCGACCTCAAGGTCTTGGGATTTAAATATATCGTCGTCTAAAAATTCTTGCAGGGTCATATCGAATCCGTGCGCGAGCATGATGACCGTGCTCAGCGTGACCGTTTTGTTTCTCCCCTTCATGATGCACGCCATGCTGCCGTGCTGGATGCCGGACTTTTGTTCTAATCGGTATTGCGACATTCCCTTTTCCGCCAGTAAAGCTGCAACCCGTTTTGCAACGGCATCATTGACTGTCATCAGGCCCCTCCTTGTGCAGGTTTAACTACACATAGTTTAGCAGATGCCGATAAAAATTATATGTAGGTATACCTACCTAATTGCTTGCGTAAGGCCTTTATTTTCTGTATAATGACAGTACCGGGACGAAAAACAGAGGGCGTATGATCGTTACATTTTGCGGACACAGAAATTTTGTCAAAACAAAACAGATCGAGGGGGCCTTGATAGACTTGCTCGAAGATTTTGCCGCGCACAACCGAACGCTGGATTGCTATTGCGGCGGCTACGGCAGTTTTGACGGCTTCACTTCCGAGTGCGTAAAAAAGGTGCAGGAACGCTATTCTAACGTGCGCAACTGCCTTGTCATCCCCTATATGACGCTGGAATATCAAGAGCGCGTCAAATATCTGCAAGATTATTATGACGAGATCATCTATCCTCCGTTAGAAAACGTGCCGAAAAAGTTTGCCATCCTGCGCCGCAACGAATGGATGGTCGACCATGCCGACGTTGTCATCGCATACGTCTTGTATTCCTGGGGCGGCGCCGCGCACACTTTGGAATATGCCAAAAAGAAACGCGCCGTCGTCTATTCCCTGCATCCATAATCTTTTCCCTTTTTGCCTTCCCGAACAGGAGGGCTTTTTACACGCGCGCGGGGAAGGCGGCGCAAAAGTTGACAAAACGCACCGTGCGTATTATAATAGACGCAAACGGAAGGCGGTTTACCGCCGCAGGGGCGATTATGATTGCTGAAAATGTAAAAAAGACGCTCGCGGAGATCGCGGGCGGCAATCCTTTCGGAGAAAAAGTGACGCTCGTCGCCGCGACCAAAACGCGCACCGCGGACGAGATCAACGAGGCGATCCGCGCGGGCATTGCGGACATCGGCGAAAATAAAGTGCAGGAATTTACCGAAAAATTTGACGCCGTGATCGGCGCAAGGCGGCACTTTATCGGGCATTTACAGACGAACAAGGTCAAATACCTGATCGGCAAGACCTATCTTATCCATTCCCTTGACCGCTATGAACTGGCGGACGAAATCGAAAAGCGCGCGGCAAAGGCGGATTGGACGGCGGATTGCCTGATTGAGATCAATATCGGCAGCGAACTTTCCAAGAGCGGTTTTTCGCTCGAAGAAGGCGCTGACGCCTATCAAAAATTGCGCCGATACCCGCACATCCGCATCAAGGGACTGATGGCGATGCTTCCCCTTTCGGACGACGAGGCGATGCTGAAAGAGCTTTGCCGCAAAATGCGCGCCCTATATGACAGCCTGCGCCGCGAGGATGCGGATATCGAACATCTGTCCATGGGCATGAGCGGAGACTGGAAGCTGTGCGTGGAAAACGGCAGCAATATGATCCGCTTGGGAACTTCGCTGTTCGGCCCGCGCATTTACCCGCAGACTCTCTGAAAGAGAGGGCGGCAGAGGGGGCTGTATGGCATTTTCGATTTTTTCAGACAGAAAGACGAAAACGGCGTAAAGGGTCAGAGATATCCTGAGCGGGGCGGTATAAGCCTTGGGCGGCGGCATGGCGAAACTGGAAAAAGATATGTACGTATTTACGCCCGATGGCGTGAACGCACAGTAACAGCGAATCATTTTACACGGTTTCTTTCGAAGCCGATGCGAGATAACAGAACTTTAACCGGAAGAACGGCTGGTCTGTAGACCGGCCGTTCTTTCCGTTATGATCTGTTTTTTTGCGCCGCGCGGCGTCTGCCAAAGCGGAGCGCACCCCCTGCACATCGCTCCATAGCCGATCACTTTGCGACCATCTGCTCCATCGTCCGATCGACGAGATCGGAAATTTTTACCTTTCCCACCCCGAACACGGAGGTATCGAGCGTTCCGCAAAGGGGCGCCGTCCATTCCTTTTTGATGCCTTGAATGCCGTTCATCATGCCGAGTACGGAACCGACCGTAGCGCCGTTGCAGTCGGTATCGAAGCCCGCCTCCACCGCCATGCAGACGGATCT
>CAJFGA010000012.1 GCA_904374385.1 uncultured Clostridia bacterium
TGTTTTTGAACGGAAAGGCTGAGGCGGCAAGCGGCGCACCCACCTGCGAGAAGCGGGTTAACACTTTTTCGTTCTGCGGCACAGGCGGATCCCCTTTTGCGACGATCGGGCGGATTTTTCCGCCCGACTTTGCATATACGCCCTTATCGCCCATTTAAAACCAAAATTAAGGCGAGGGAAAACATAGAAGCACTTTCAAGAGAAAATAAGCGCCGCGGATAGCGGCAAAAAGTATATCGGCGCCGAACATTTATTCTTAAAAAACAAAAAAATCACGCAAAAATGGTTGCCCGATTTTATTTTTTATGATATAATCATTTGGCAAGTTCAAACAAGGCCTCATGGTCAAGCGGTTAAGACGTCGCCCTCTCACGGCGAAAACCGGGGTTCGAGTCCCCGTGGGGCTACCAATAAAAATCCACCGACTTTGCCGGTGGATTTTCATTTTCGGGCTGACAGCCCGAAAACTATCAGTTGCACGCAAGCCGCGCATAGCCTGTTCGTTTTGCGATTGTTGCTTACTGCCCGTAAGCGGGGCACCCTTCATGTCTTTCCCGCGCCGCGGAAAAATGTTCTTCTGCTCCCCTTCCCCGCCGGAAGGAACGCTCGTATACTTCACTTTGCGGCGGATGAGGGGTAAATCATTCCCCCTCATCCACCCTCTTCGGCGACAGCTTCCCCCTGACGGGGAAGCCTTTTTTGTTTGCCCGGTCTCATGCAATGACAGCCCCGAGGAGAAGCCCTTTTTATTTACGCATGAAGGGTCGCTTTTCGCACCCTCCCCGACAACGAATCTTTATTTGTGCGCGTCGCTGCAGCTTTCTGTTTTCCGCGGGTTTTGTTTAAAACAAAAAGAAGCGCATAAGCGCGCTCCTTTTATAGCAACTATTTATTGTGCGTTCGCCTGCATCGCATCCCCGTAGCGCTCTTTCATGCGGAGCATATATTTGCACTGCTTGATCTGTTTTTTGATAGGGTGGCACCAGAAAATGGAAATAATCCACAGCACGAGCAGACAGATGGCGGACACAAAGGTCAGACCGCCGAATGCGATCGGCAACGATGTAAATGCGGCAGGGATCTGCGGAATAAACCGCGGCAAAAACCGTATCGCCAACATCGGCAGCAAAAAGAAGAGCAGGAACGGCAAAAGCGCCGTCAGCTTAACATACCACATCCCCACCTTTTTATTGCGCAAAAGCATATGTAACAGCGCAAACAACGCCAAAAGTGCCCAACATCCCGCGCAAAGGAACACGAGAGCCGTAACGCCCATGCAAACCATACGGATCGTCTGAAGCGTCGCTTCATCCATGTCGTCCACGATAGAAGTCGGATCATCGAGAATAGCAAGAATGGTATCGATTTGATCGCTCTGCGTCCCTTCGCCCGTACCGGTTCCCGTTCCATCTTGACCGCCAGAAACCGTCCCGTCGGCGGCCTCGGGAAGCAGATCGGCCGCAGATTCATTCCTGTTCATAGAAGCGACGCTTGCGGTACCGCTGCCGCCCTGCGAGCCGTTGTTCATTTCTTCCAAAATCGCATATACCAGATTCGATATCGAGTATGTTCCGTCCTCTCCGCGCATCAACTCCAACGCATCGTCAAACCCCTGCGAAATCGCATCGCGATCCGCATCCGTCAGCGTGATGTTCAGCTGTTCGGCGGCAAATGTTTCGCTGGCGGTCATGAAAGCCGCCTTTGCCGCATCGGGATTCTGCTCGTTGATAAGCTTGATCGTTTCGTTAAACACGGTCGTATCGATGTCCTCCGGAACAAGCCCTTCCGGCAATTCCTCTACCGCCTGCATCATGGCAAGGCTGACCATGGCGGGCGCCATTTGATCGCTGAGTTCCTCGACGAGTTCTTCCAAATCGGGAATGGATTTTTCGATCAACTGTTTGACATCCTCCCGCGTACCGGAAAGCGCCACCGCAACGACGTCGAGCGGATACAGTGATACGGCGACATCCATCTGCACGTCGCGCATCAAAAAGGCGATCGTATCCGTCTGACTCATTCCGCCCGTCTGCGAATCCGTATTTTCGGAAGAAGAATTTTCTTCCGCTAAATCCACCACGGTATTGACGAGCTCTCTATCTATATGTACATTGATGCTGAACAAAGCCCCGAGCACGAGCGAAGCTGCCGCTATGACCGAAATAATGAAGATGAACAAATTCGGCAGAGTAAGCTTTCTGTGCAGCCGGCGATGCTCTTTTTTGAGAACATCGAGAGGAAGAGCCCCATATTCTACTTTCATATTTCTCCTTTCCTTTACAAATATTTTCTCTATTATAATCCTACAGACAAAAAATGTCAAGAATATAATGACACCCAATATTTGGGAACGGCGTAAACTATGCCGCCTATATATATTTATGCGGCAAGAAAATACCGCGCTTCGGAACGTCACGAAGCGCGGCGAATCAAATGATTTTATTTTTCCAGCTTTTCGATCATATCGACGATATCCTGTACCGTTTTGACGTTGACGATATCGTCTTCGGGAATAGAGATCCCGTAATCATCTTCCAAAGAAATCAGCAGCTCGACGACGTCGAGAGAGTCCGCCCCCAAATCTTTGATGATGTCGCTCTCCAACGAAATCTTTTCCGCCGGCAAATTGAGCTGTTTTGCCAACATCGCCCTGACCTTTTCAAACATAATAACCATAACCTCCTGCGTTATGCAATTATTTTACACAATGCAACGGCGTTTGTCAATACTTTTTTTATATTTTCATACACCCTGCACGCCGCAGCTCCTTTATTGCGCTTTGGCGCGCGGCCTTTTCATCGTCAGCCCGATGCGGTTCTTTTTAACGTCTACGTCCTTGACCCAAACGGTCACCGTCTGCCCCACCTTCAAAACATCGGAAGGATGTTTGATATATCGATCCGTGATCTCAGAAATATGCACGAGGCCGTCTTGGTGAACGCCGATATCGATGAAAGCCCCGAAATCGACGACGTTGCGGACAGTGCCGATCAGTTCCATTCCGGGCGCAAGGTCTTTAATATCCATGATGTCGGAACGCAGCACAGGCTTGGGAAGCGCATCGCGCACATCGCGGCCCGGCTTGACGATTTCAGCGACGATATCTTTGAGGGTAGGAACATCCATCCCTGCCTCTTCTGCAGCCTTGCTTTCGCCATATTCCTTGACCTTTTTGGGAAGATCTGCGATCTTGCCCGCCTTTACGTCTTCCTCGGTATAGCCGAATATCCCCAAAAGTTTTTCCGCCGCCGTATACGATTCGGGATGCACGGCAGTGTTGTCGAGAATATTGTCCCCGCCGGGAATGCGCAAAAATCCGGCGCACTGCGTAAAGGCCTTTTCCCCCAATTTGGGCACCTTCAAAATCTCTTTGCGGGAGCGGAATTTTCCGTTCCCTTCGCGGTATGCGACGATGTTTTTCGCTATGCCCGCGTTCAATCCCGCCACATATTTGAGGAGAGAAACGCTCGCCGTATTCAAATCGACGCCGACGCTGTTGACACAGTCTTCCAATACGCCCGAAAGAACGCTGTCCAGCCGCTTTTTGTCCATATCGTGCTGGTACTGCCCCACCCCGATAGATTTCGGATCGATCTTGATAAGTTCCGCAAGCGGATCCTGCAAACGCCGCGCGATGGAAACGGCGCTGCGCTCCGCCACGTCGTAGTCCGGAAATTCTTCCGCACCGAGCGGACTTGCCGAATATACAGACGCCCCCGCTTCGGAAACGACGATATATTCGACCTCTCTGCCCGTCTCCTCCTTGATCTCCTTGATCAGTTCGGCGACGAAGATCTCGCTCTCTTTGGACGCCGTACCGTTGCCGATAGAAATGACCTGCACGCCGTACTTTTCGATCAGCTCTTTCAGTTTTGCCTTGGCGGCGTCTATGTTCTGTTTGGGCCCGGGCGTGGGATACACGACCGTCTTATCGAGCACTTTGCCCGTACCGTCTACGACGGCGATCTTACAGCCCGTCCTATAAGCGGGGTCAAGCCCGAGCGTCACCTTGTCTTTAACGGGCGGCTGCATGAGGAGAGGCTTTAAATTGACTTCAAACATCTTGATCGCCTGCTCACTCGCCGCTTCGGTGAGCGCCGCGCGCACCTCGCGCTCGATCGAAGGATAGATGAGCCTGTCGTAGCCGTCCTCTACGGCCTCTTTGACGAGCTGCGTGGAATATCCCCCGTCTTTCAAGTATCCCGCCCCCGCGACGCGCTTGGCGATCTCTTCGTTAAAGATAACTTTTACTTTGAGGAAGCCCTCCTTCTCCCCGCGGTTGACGGCAAGAACGCGGTGGCTCTTGATCTCGGGGACAAGCTCGCTGTAATCGGCATACATTTCATACGTCTTGGATTCGTCCTTGTCGCCGTTGACGAGTTTTGTGACGAACTCGCCGTTTTTCATAAAGAGGTTGCGTAGCTTTTTGCGCACGTTCGCATCGTCGGACACGATTTCCGCAATGATATCTTTCGCCCCCGCGATCGCTTCCTCTGCGCTCGCGACCCCCTTCTCTTCGTCAATATATTTTTCAGCCTCTGCCTTTACATCGGCATCCTTATCCTGCGCAAGAATAAATTCCGCCAATGGCTGCAAACCCTTTTCGATCGCGACGCTCGCGCGCGTCTTTTTCTTCTGCTTATACGGGCGGTAAATATCCTCGACCTCGGTAAGCGTCAAAGCCGCATCCAGGGCCTTTTGGATCTCTTCCGTCATTTTCCCCTGTTCTGTAATCGCCCCCGCGACCTCCTCTTTCCTCTTTTCGAGATTGCGCAAATAAGTAAGGCGGTCGTTGAATTCGCGCAATACTTGGTCGTCGCAGCTGCCCGTCATCTCTTTGCGGTAACGGGCGATAAAGGGAATGGTGTTGCCTTCGTCGATCAGGTTGATGATGTTTTGAACCTTGTCCGGTTTGACGGAAGGAAATTCTTCCGTCAGCTTTTTTACGATGTCCATGACTCTCTCCGTGTTAGTATAAAAGGTAGCTCCGGCCCTCTTGCCAAAGCATTGTTAATATTGTAACACATTCCGAAAAGTTTTTCATTACTTTTTCAAAGATTTTAAATAATTTTTTTGCTCTTCCGTCAGCCGATAGCTTTCCCGCGCCTTTTGGATGGATTTATTGACCGTTTTGGGCTCCAGCAGACAAGTTTTAAGAAAGGCAATGCCCTCCTCGTAAAATTTGACCAAGATCTCCGCGATCAGCCACGCCGCGCCCATATGCGTGTAATAATACTGTGTTTTTGCCTCTTGCAGGAGAGAAAATATTTCGGGCAGATACGCCTGCTCCATATAACAGCCTAGCAGCATGATGTATCCAAACCGTTGCGAAAATTCCGTGCCTTCCGCCACATACTTCCTGATTTCGGGAAGAAATTCTTCGCGGTGTTTTTTCACCTCTTTGAGCGTAGAGCAAAAAAGATCGCAAACGCCCCAGCCGTCAATCATAGGCACGCACCTTGCGATATACCTCTTCTTATCCGCAAAGGGCATCTTTTGATAGCCGACGGCAAAACACTTTAAAAGCCGCACCTCGAATACATCGTTCGGAAAAGAAAGGAGCAAGTCGAGATCGAACCCGTCCCCTTTGACCAATTTTTTCCCGTAATCGCGGAGGAGCGGTGTCCGCACACCGACGCTCGACCCCGCCGGCACGTTGACGATACGTTCGCTGAATACCCTGTACCGTTCATCTTTCATCGCCGCAAGATCGGCGAGCAGCTCTTCATAAGTTTTCATTTGTATCCCACCAGATTATGTAAATTTTTGTTGAACAATAAAATCCGATATCGCACTAACTGCCAAGCGCATTTTGCAGGGCAGCAAACCATACCGCCCTATCGTATCGCGGATTTGCGGGAGATGTGGAGGGCATCAGAAAATACGGAAGCCCGATACCCGCATAGCGCTCGCAGAAGATCTCATATGCGCGCTTGCCGTTGAGCAAGACAGCACGAATCGGGGCGGTATCGAGGATCTCCTCTACGGGCGCGATCCGATAACTTTGGATAGACGCGTCGGAAGAGCCTACGATCTCACACTCCGACACGATATCCCACAGAGCGATGCCGTGCGCCAGGACAAAGGCGCGGCGCGCAGAGGCGCCCTCTTCGATCCTTTCCCCGAAAAATTCGGAAAGCATCTTCCAAAAACGATTCTGCCTGTTGCCGTAATAAAAACTGACTTGTCTGCTTTTCACGGAAGGGAAACTCCCCAATATCAATACCTTGCTGTCGGTATTGAAAACGGGAGGAAACCCATATATTTTGTCTGACATAGTACTCTGCTTATACGATAAGTTAGTATAATTTTCAAAAATAACGCGAAATATTTTACCGTATCGACAGGGGTGCATCGATGCGCCCAACGGCGGAAGCCGCCATCTTGTCTGCATCAAAACTTAGGGCAAGAACCTCCGCACAGTCGTCTTTGGTCATCGCATCGATATTTCGGATGCGCTTTTGCAGATCGAGCACCTCCCCCGTGAACAGCAGATGTTTGCCATAGGCGACCATCTGAGATGCGGTGTTTTCCTGCCCCAAAATGACGGAAGATTTGAGCTGCTCCTTCCCCCGCAGAAATTCATCATCTGTAAACTTTTCACGGCAAAACTGCGCGATCGTTTGCAAAATCGCATCCTGCGCTTTCTGTACATTGGACGGATTTACACCGGCATAGACGGCAAGCAAGCCCCCCTCCGTAAAGGAGGAAATATAGGAATAGACCGTATAGGCAAGCCCCATCTGTTCGCGCACCTTTTGAAAGAGCCGAGAACTCATACCGCCGCCCAAAACGACATTCATGACGAGTGCCGCATCCATGCGCGCATCCTCCCTTTTCAAAGACGGATACGCAAAGGCAATATGCACCTGCTCGATATCTTTTTTCTTGAACAGACTGTTTCCGCAAAGGGAAAGTTTTTTTTCACGCGGAATAAACGCGCGCTTTTTGAGCTTGCCTTCAAAATATTTTTCGACCAATTCTTCCGCATATTTCACATCGATATTGCCGGCAAAGGAAATGACGATGTTCTCGGGTGCATACCGCTCCGCAATATAGGCAAACAGGTCATCCCGCGAAAATCTCTTAACGTTTTCGACGGGGCCCAAAATCGGCCTCCCGTATCCTTCTTTCCCAAAATACGCCTCTGCCAAAACATCCAGGCACAGATCGTCGGGCGTATCCTCCGTCATGGAGATCTCCTCCAACACGACGCCCTTTTCTCTGTCCATTTCTTCTTCAGGAAAGACGGAATCAAGCACAAAATCGGACAGAATTTCGAATGCTTCGCCCGCGTGATCGGAAGTCGATTTCGCATAATAACAGGTAATGTCTTTAGATGTAAAGGCATTGACCTGCGCGCCGATCCTGTCCATCGCGTCGGAAATTTCAAAGGCGCTGCGCTTGTGCGTCCCCTTAAACATCATATGTTCGATAAAATGAGAGATACCGTTTTCGTCCTGTGTTTCGAAGCAGGAGCCTGTACCGACGATCGCCCCCATACTGACGGACAAAAGCCCGTCGATCTTTTTGACGACCATGCGAAGGCCGCTTGCAAACTTTTTACAATAAGTCATTTCGTTTTTCTCCGTTATGTATTTCTGATTTTTTACAGTCCGATCGTTTCGGATACGGTAGACTGTTTCAGCCCCTTTTCCCGATAGAAAGCGAGCACCGAAGGGAGCGCCTCCGCCGTTTCTTTCGTCGGATGCATAAGCACGAGATCCCCTCCCTCTATTTCCTCCGTCGCGCGGGAATATATAATGGTTGCATCGTGGTCCCGCCAGTCGATCGTATCTTTCGACCACATGATGACTTTATATCCGAGCGCCTCCGCAGCATTGACCGTATTTTCCGAATAGGCGCCCGAAGGGGGCGCAAACAGCTCTGTCTCCACCCCCGCCAGCGCCTGTATAAGCGCACCGCAGCGAGCGATCTCCTCTTTATTCGCCGCCAAAGACAGCGTGTCTTGATCTTTATGAAAATAACCGTGATTGCCCAGTTCGTGCCCGCGGGAAACGATCCCGCGCAAAGTTTCCGTGTGGTCATCCGCCCAACAGCCGCCGATGAAGAACGTCGCCTTTACCTCGAATGCGTCCAACGTATCGAGAATAGACGGGATATAATCGGCTCCGCCGTACACGTTGAACATGAGGGCGACGCGGCCGCTCTCCCTGTCTCCGTTATAATAGACCCTGTCGCTCACTTTGCCCGCCGTCGAAACGCCGAACGGAAAAAAACAAACAGCCCCAACAACGAGCACCAACAGCAAGAGAACTGCGTTGGTAAAGACGGCGATCTTGCCCGATCTCTTCATGTAGTTTACCTCATTTTTCAAATTACTTTACAGAAAGAAAAAAATTCTTCCCTTCAATATATTCGAAAAATCGGGAACTTATGAGAGATCAAGCCTGCAAGTCGATTCGGTATAAAAGAAATCGCGTCCAAATGCCTTTCGGCTGCCAAAATTCCGGGTATGTGCGCACATACCGCATCCCGCACTTTTGCATGACTCGCCCGCTCGCGGGGTTATTCACATCGTGCGTCGCCGTCACATAACGAAAACCGTCACGTTTTAACTGTGCAATGAGCGCGCCGACCGCCTCCGTCATTAAGCCTTTTCCCCAATCTTCGCGCAAAAGCCCGTAACCTATATCGCCGCAACGCTCCTTTTCGTCAATCCCGAGGCATGAAAGATAGCCGGCAACTTTATTTTCACTGCGCATTACGAGCGCATAACGGTAAGCGACTTCCTTTTGATAGTCGGCAAAAATCGTGCCGAAAAGATATTCCCGCGTTTCTTCTATCGATCTATGCGGAAACCACGGCAAAAAGCGATTCACCGCAATATCAGACATGATCCGAAACAGCGCCTCGCAGTCATCCTCTTCGAATCGCCTTAAAATCAGCCGCTCCGTTTCTATGCGCGGCGTATTGCTTCCAAACTTCATCATACAGTTACTATTTGAGTTTTACAATGGTGACGCCGGCCTCCCCTTCGCCGTATTTGCCGGAACGAAACTCTGCCACATTTTTGTGCTTGCGCAAGTGCTCGCGTATCCCCTCCCGCAGCTTGCCCGTTCCCACACCGTGGACGATTTTGACCTCTTCCAAACCGGAAAGGACGGCGCGGTCAAGAAAAGCATCCGTCTCCTGGATCGCTTCGGAAACAGTCATCCCCAGCAAATTGATTTCCGTCTGGACGGTGCCCGTATTCGAAGAAAGGTTACGAACGACTTGCACCTTATTTTTCGGTTTGTCAGCCCTTTTTCGCCCGCCGATTATCTTAAACAAGTCGTTCTCTTTGATATTCAATTTCAGACTGCCGACCAACACCTCCGCCTCCCGCTTGCGCACATTGACGGATACGACCTCTCCTTCGCTCCCCATCGCGCCGACATAGACTCTATCCCCCTCCTTGAGCGCACCGATATCCGCGGGAACGCGCTGTTCCGGTTCTTCCTTTTCAAATTCCAATCCGTAGGCCTTATCCGCAATCTTATTTTTCAACGTGCGGGCGCGGATCAGATCGGCTTCCGTCACCGTATTTTTGGCAGCGATCGCCTCGATCTCTTTAAGCAGCGCCTCCGCTTCCTCCGTCCGCTCGTTGACGATACGGCGGCTTTCGACCTTGGCGGTGACATACAGTTTTTCCCTTTCACGCTTTAGTTTTTCCCTCTCCGCATTGACCTCCGCGAGCTTCTGCCCCCATTCGGCACGCAGCTGCTCCGCCCGTTTCTTTTCTTCCTCCGCCTCGACGCGGCTCTGTTCGGCGGTTCGCACGATATTTTCGAAACACTGCGCCCCTTCGGAAAGATTCGCCACGGCATCCCGCAAAATTTCTTCAGAGAGTCCCAACCGACGCGAAATAGCGATCGCGTTGCTGCTGCCGGGCATTCCCAAACTGATTTTATACAGCGGACGCAGAGTAGACATGTCAAATTCCATGCTCGCGTTTTCAATGCCGTCCTCCGCATAAGCAAATTCTTTGAGGGAGGTATAATGAGTGGTCACGATACCGCGGCAGCCCTTTTTGAGCAAATAGGAAAGGATCGCCTTAGCGAGCGCCTGCCCCTCTTCGGGATCCGTCCCCCCGCCCAGCTCGTCGATGAGCACAAGGCTCTTTTCGTCCGCCCCTTCCGTGATCTTGATGACGTTTTTGATATGGGAAGAGAAGGTCGAAAGGTTTTCTTCGATGCTTTGGGCATCGCCGATATCGCAAAAAACTTTTTCAAATACGGCGACCTCGCTCCCCTCCGCCGCGGGAATAAACAGACCGCAGCATGCCATCAAACAGAACAGCCCGCACATCTTGAGAGTAACCGTTTTTCCGCCCGTATTGGGGCCGGAAACGAGCAGAAACTTATAATCCTTCCCCAAAGGCACGGTAACGGGTACTGCCGTTTTCTGATCGAGCAGCGGATGCCTGCCCTTTTCGATCGCAAGAATGCCGCGGCCGTTGAGCTTGGGACGCACGCACTTATTTTTATAGGAATACTCCGCCTTAGCGAACGCTGTATCCAGCTCACATAGGCGCGCCATGTCTTCGCGCAGCTGCCCCGCCAGATTGCCGACCCGCCGCGACAACGCCGCCAAGATGCGCTCGATCTCCTCCTTTTCCGCGCTCGCCAACTCTCTGAGCTCGTTATTCATCTCGAGAATATACTCCGGCTCAATAAAGAAAGTCGCTCCGCTTGCCGAGCGGTCGTGCACAAACCCGCGCACCCGCGATTTATATTCCGCACGCACCGGCAGAACGTAGCGATTGTCGCGCATGGTGACGATGCCGTCCTGTAAAAATTTGGCATTCTCGCCGCTCAGATACTCCGACAGCTTGTTCCGTATCCGCTCATTGAGCAGGCGGATCGACCGGCGTATATTGTAGAGTTCATCGCTCGCATAGTCGCTTACCTCCTCTTCAGATAAGATCTTATCGCCGATGTCCCTTTCGAGCGATTCGTCAAAATAGAGGCGGTCTGCAATCTCACGCATATATACGATCTTTTCGTCGGCGACCCCCTTGACGCTTCTGTATGCGACGCGCGCCGAACGCAAGAGCGCCGCCATCGAAAGAAGCTCACCGCAGGTCAGGGCGGCCCCTTTTGCGGCGCGTTCAGGCTCATCCGCAATATCGGGAAACGCTTCTATTTTGCCCACGCCGTAACGATACAGCAGCAAATCTGCCTCACCCGTAAGATCGAGCAAATACTGCGCCTCGCGCATCTGCGTTTCGGGCATCGTTTTTTCCAAAGCAGCCCTCGTTTCCGGCAGCACCGCATAAGAAGCGACCGATCTAAGTATCTTGTTCAGTTCTAATTTCTCGACCGTTTTGCGATCCATATTTTACTCCCCGGCCGCCGAAAGCGGCATCGCTATGACATTTTTCTTAACTCTTACAGTACGCCGAATGAAGAGATCGCGGAGGTGAACGACGCCCGTTTTTCCCCTGCAAACAGCGCGCAGATCTCCCCGCTTTGCAAAGTGCGCAGATCATAAACGCAAAGCGGCGCACTCTGCGGCGCAAGCGGCGCACAGTTAAACAGTTCAAAGCGGCAACAAGAACTTTCGTAACGGCGCAATGCAAACGCGCGCCCCTGTTCGTCCGTCAACACATACCGCGCGCGCCTGTCGCAATCCGTACAATGTTTTCCGAACAGGCAGTGCCCCAACTCCATCACCTTGATCGCGCCGCCCGCAAAGCGGAATGCTTCCGAAAAGTCTTCCCCTTCACGCTGAGAAAGTTCTTTGGAAATCGCCGCCGACAGAAAGGCGTCCTCCTCCGCGAGCGTTTCGAGCGATAGGCGGTTAAAAAGATTAAACCCCGTACCGGCAAACAGCTTGATATCGGTTGCCCTGCAAAATTCGGCTGCCCACACTCCCTCCGCATACACGCCTTCAAATTCGCGGACGGCATTCTCTGCCGCCGCAAGATCCGCGTCGGTCATAAATGCAGGCATATACAGCCATTTATGCCAGGCATAATACTTTGATAAATGAATAAATTTTTTTATTTCTTCGAAATTATTATAATTTTTAGGTGAAAAAATGACACAATCGAACCGTTCGGCAAATTTCTCCGCCAAAGCGAGATCATCCAAGATAACGGCTCGGCGAAACGGAGGTTTCGGCAAGCCGCCTCCCCTTTCCGCGATGCGCCGCGGCGCGAGCAAACGGCGCTCCCCCGCGAGCAGCGCAAAAATCTGCGCATAGACCTCCCGACGGAAGGCATTCAACGCCGATTTTACAACAAACGGATTCCCGATTATCTCGATTTTTTTCAAGGTGATTGAAAGGGGTAACGTATCCGTTTTTGCAAAACAGTCGGCCACGTCTTTTTCAGAAATTGCCCGCGTTTTAGCCGGCGCAGCGATAAAATCCGCGCGCCATTCCCGCTCACCGAACCGTCCTCTCGCCATAACAGCCGGTCTTTCCCCTTCCGCAATACAGACGATCATCGAAACCGATTCTCTGCGGCGGCGCGCCTCGACGCGCGCCGCAAGGGAAGTATCTAAAGTCAGATAGACGCCGTCCCCTTCGCGGTAGCCTGCGTGCGCGGGAAGATAGAAGCCTCCTGCCGCTTTCGGAAACGCACCGGAATAAGAGCCTCCGCCTATCTCGGCGTCACCGCGGATGATCTTAAACCCATCGCCGTCCGCAGGTACATACGAAGATCGCACGAATGCGCGTTTCCCTGACCTGTCTTTGCCGCTTGCGATCACACCGACCTTCTCCCCTTTATGACCCTGCAAGGAGGAGGAAATAAGGCGCCGATCCTGCCCGAAAACATACCCTGTGGTATAGTCGCCGCGGTTATAGGTGCGCTGTAAATCCGAAAGATCGGCCTTAACGTCTCCCGTTCCATCTAAAATATCCCGGTAATACCGCACCGCCGCGCCGACATATGCCGCAGAGCGCATGCGCCCTTCGATCTTGAAAGATGCGACGCCAGCCGCCGCGAGTTTTTTTACGTCCTGCCCCATGCAAAGATCTGCCAGAGAAAGTTTATAGGAAAAAGAGTCGAACCCTTTTCTGTCGATCTTATACTTTTTGCGGCATGGTTGTTTGCAGGCGCCGCGATTGCCGCTGTTGCCGCCGATCATGGCAGAAAGATAGCACTGACCGGAAAAGCAAGTGCACAGCGCACCCTGTACGAACACTTCCGTTTCAATTTCCTTTGCGATGGCCGCAATCCCTTCCAAGGGCGTCTCCCGCGCCAAAATCACGCGCGAAAATCCGTATCGTTTGGCGAGACGTGCTCCGTATAGGTTGCAGACACCCGCCTGCGTCGAAAGATGAAGTACCATTTCCGGGTACGCCTCTTTGAGGCGCTTGCCGAGAAAAACGTCTTGTATGATCAGCGCATCTGCACCGGCATTCCATGCACCGCGCGCACACTCCAAAAAGCGTTCAATCTCTCCGTTTTTTACGAGGGTGTTCAGCGCTACATGTACGCGAACGCCGAGCGCATGTGCATAATCGATGTGTCCTTTTAAGTTTTCTAAGGAAAAATTCGCAGCAGACTTGCGGGCGGAAAAATCGGTCAGCCCGAGATAGACCGCATCCGCCCCCGAATGGATGCCCGCATAAAACGCCGCCGCATCTCCCGCAGGAGCCAATATCTCACACATAGCTATATTGTATCATGTTTTACACATTTTGAAAAGGAAAAAATGCCACAAACCGCCCGCAAATCCATATCCGGGCAAATGCGCCCAAATCTGCGCCAAAAAGCTCCGCCGAGAGCCCTCCCTCCGGCGATGATTAGCAAAAAGATACCGCCATGCGGCACATGACGGTATACCAAACGACACTCAATCGAGCTGTATTTCTGCAAGTTCTTTGGGGGGAACCGCCTGCGCGGAAGTATCGACCGTCTTTTTGACGAGCGCCGTCGCCTTATTGATGGGGATGTTCGTCCCCGCGCCCGCCACGCACCCGCCGGGGCAGCCCATCCCTTCTATGAGCGCACCGTTCAGCCTGCCCATTTTCGCCAAAAGCAATATTTTCCGGCAGTCCTCCAACCCTTCGACGTGCTGAATGTTCATTTCCGTATCCGGGTAGTATTCGCGGATGCACTTTTCGATTGCCCCCGCAACGCCGCCAGCGACCGCATATCCCCTGCCGGCGCCCGTTGCGTCGTTCATTTCCGCCTCCTTGTCGAAGGCAGCGAAGTCGATCCCCTTCGCTTCAAAGATCGCAGACAGCTCTTCAAAGGTGATGACGAAATCCACGTCACTGCGCACCGAGCGGCGCGACGCCTCTAACTTTTTTGCCGCGCAGGGGCCGATAAATACGACGCGATAATCGGGATATTTTTTCTTGATCGTGCGCGCCGTTGCGACCATAGGCGTCAGCGTATTGGAAATTTTGTCGGCAGATTCGGGAAAATAGTGCCTGATCAGCATCGCCCAAGAAGGACAGCAGGAAGTGAGCATGAAAGCCTGCTTTCCTGTCGCCACGCGCTCGGCATAGTGCTCGGCTTCCGTCGCGGCGCCCATGTCCGCGCCGAGCGCCACTTCAAACACGTCCTTGAACCCAAGTTCCAAAAGCGCCGCCTTGATCTTGCCGGGCGTCGCCTGATCGCCGAACTGCCCCACATAGGAAGGCGCGACTTCCGCAATAATATTGTCGCCCCGCCGCAGCGCGCGGATGAGCTGGAAAAACTGCGATTTATCCGCAATTGCCCCAAAGGGACAGTTGACCATGCACATACCGCAGGAAACGCACTTGTCGGGATTGATCTTTGCCCTGCCCAGATCGTCCGACTCGATCGCCTTGACGCCGCACGCTTCCGCGCAGGGGCGCGTCTGATGGGCGATCGCATCGTACGGACAGACGCTCTTACATTTGCCGCATTTGATACAGCGGCTCTCGTCGATCTGTGCGCGGCCGTTCACGATCGAAATGCATTGCTTGGGGCACACCGTCGTACAGGGATGCGCGACGCAGCCGCGGCAATTGTCCGTTACCTTATAACGGTTGGGCGGGCACGCCGCGCAAGCGGACGGGATGACTTGCATCAAGGGCGGCTCGTAATACTTGTCTGCAATATCGCTGCCCGACAGCCCGCTCGTGACGTGTACGGGAGCGTCTTCGGGCCGCAGCGAAAGCCCCATCGCGAGGCGCACGCGCTCCGAACAAATCGCCCGTTCCCGCCAAATACTCTCTCGATACAGCGGCTTATCTCCCGGCGTAATCGTATACGGGATCGCTTCGATGTCGTCTTTGATCGTATCCCTGCCGCTTTCAAACGCGACGCGTGCCAGTTCTACAAAAACCTGCCGCCGTAAAATTTTTAAGGGGGTCAACAGTCCTCTTTCCATGTTCCTTTCTCCGGTATTTTATTCTTCACCTTTCCCTCTTCCGTACAAACCGACGAGCGCTTTGAGCGAAGCCGCCGTTCCGTTGCCGGGCAGCTCCCGCAAACGGAACTGCCAGTTGCCCGCCGGAACGGAGGGCGTATTCATGCGCGCTTCCGCCCCCAGCCCCAACGCATCCTGCATCGGCAATATCGCGGTGCGAGACCTGCACGAAAGCGCGAGCGATTCGATCGCCTTGGCCGCGCTCTTTATGCCCGAAACGCGCAGCGCGATATTTTGCTTTTTGAGCTGAGCGCGTATGCGCGCCAGCACGGCAGCGCGCTCTCCTTCCTCAAGAGAAGCGAGATATCCTACCGTCGTGTCGTTATCGTGCGTGCCCGTGTAACAGACGCTGTTTTCCCCGATGTTTTCGGGCAGATACGGGTTAGACGGGTTGCCGTCAAAGGCAAATTGCAGCACCTTCATGCCCGGATACCCGGCCTTTTTCATGAGCCTGTATACGCCCGCGTCCAGCGTTCCGAGATCCTCTGCGATAAAATCGAGATCGCCGAGTTTTGCCTTGACCGCGTCGAAAAACGCCATCCCCGGCCCTTTCCGCCAGCGACCGACGGCCGCCGTTTCGGCTTCCGCCGGTATTTCATAAAAGCGGTCAAACCCTCTAAAATGGTCGATACGCACCACATCGTACATCGCGAACGCGCGGCGGATACGCTCCGTCCACCAGGCAAACCCTTCTTCCGCATGCACCTTCCAATCATAGACGGGATTGCCCCACAGCTGCCCCGTCGCCGAAAAATAATCGGGTGGTACCCCCGCGACCTTTCGCGGCTTCAAGTTGCCTTTAAGTTTAAAAAGGCGCGGATTTGCCCATACGTCTGCCGAGTCCGCCGCGACGTACAGAGGGATATCACCCACGATACGGATATTCAGCCCGTTCACATATGCCTTCAGCCTGTTCCATTGGTCAAAAAATTCATACTGTAAGAACAGCCAAAATAAGTATTCGCTTTTATTCTCTTCCTTAAACGCGGCGAGCGCCCTCCCGTCGCGGAATTTATACCTTTTCTCCCAAAGGTCAAAGCTCTTGTTTCCGCTCCTTTGCTTGATCGCCATATACAGCGCATAATCTTCGAAAGCGCCCTCCTCGACGAACGCGCAAAAACCGGGATCATTTTGGTCGAACCGCGCAAAGGCACGGCGCAAAATCTTATATTTTTCCGCATACAAAAAGCTGTAATCCACCGCCCCCTTGTGGCAGACGGGCGCAATTTCACTCTTTTTAAGGAGCCCCTGTTTCGCCAAAGCAAAGAGGTCGATCAAGTAGGGATTACCCGACGAAGCATAGACCGATTGATAGGGAGAATCTCCGAACCCCGTCTGTACGAGCGGCAGGATCTGCCAATACCGCATGCCGCTCGCCTTCAAAAAATCGGCAAAGCGATAGGCTGTTTCTCCGAGAGTGCCGATCCCCTCCTTGCCTGGCAGCGATGAAATGTGCAGCAATATCCCTGCCGCGCGCCCCTGATCCTTTTCCATAACCCCTCCGATCGCTGTATTTCCTTTTTATTTTACCATAAAACGCGCATTTTGCAAGAGTTTTTGGCACATTTAAGCCTCTCCCATCGCAAAAAAATCCCGCCAAACGCAGTACGCGGGCGGGATCGCTCTTTATTATGCCTTAGATAACAAAAGTTTCAGCCTTTGCGCAGCCTCCTCGGTCGCCTCCTCCGAAGCAAAAGCGGTCAAACGGAAAAACCCTTCCCCGTTCCTACCGAATCCGCTGCCCGGCGTTCCCACGACGTTCGCCTCTTCGAGCAAATAGTCAAAAAATTTCCAGCTGTCCGAAAATCCGGGGCATTCCATCCAAATGTACGGGGAGTTTTTTCCGCCCGTATATCGGATCCCGAGCGAATCGAGACAATCCGCCAACACCGCCGCATTGCGCCTGTACACCGCAAGATTTTTTTGCACCTGCGCCATGCCCTCTTCCGTAAAGACCGCCTCAGCGCCCCGCTGTACGACGTAGGAAACGCCGTTGAATTTGGTCGTTTGGCGGCGCAGCCACAGTTTGTTGAGGGAAACGCCATCCCTCTCGAGCGCATGCGGTACGACGGTATACCCGCAGCGAGTACCTGTAAATCCCGCCGTCTTAGAGAGGGAACAAAACTCGATCGCGCATTCTTTTGCGCCCTCCACTTCAAAAATACTGCGCGCAAGCCCCTCTTCCGAAACGAACGCCTCATACGCCGCGTCGTACAGAATAACTGCGCCGCGGCGCCGCGCATAGCCGACCCATGCGGCGAGCTGCTCGACCGAATATGCGGCGCCCGTAGGATTGTTGGGCGAACAGATATAAATGAGATCGGCATCCGTCTTTTCATCCGGCATAGGTAAAAACCCGTTATCCGCCGTCGCATTCGCATAGATGATCTTGCGCCCGGCCATGATGTTCGTATCGACATAGACGGGATAGACGGGATCGGGCACAAGCACCGTATTGGCAGTATCGAAGATATCGAGGATATTACCGACATCGCTCTTTGCCCCGTCGGATATAAAAATTTCCCCTTCTTCGAGGGATATCCCGCGTTTTGCATAGTACTCTTTGACGGCATTTTTTAAAAAAGGATAGCCCTGCTCCGGCCCGTACCCGCGAAAGGTCTCCTTGACGCCCATCTCTCCCGCAGCCCTCTGCATCGCCGTCACGACGGCAGGCGCAAGGGGCAGCGTCACATCGCCGATGCCCATGCGCAGGATCTTTTTATCGGGATGCGCCTCTGCATAAGCGTTCACCTTTTTCGCAATGGTAGAAAAGAGATAACTTTCATTGAGTTGTAAGTAATTGAGATTGAGTTTCATATTTTTGCTCCGTCCTTTGCTTTCTCTTTTATTTTTTTCCTTCACGCCGCTTTACCGCAGCCCTTACAAATTCACGGAAAAGCGGATGCGCCGCATTGGGGCGCGATTTAAATTCCGGATGGAACTGCACGCCGACATAAAAGTCCTCTTCTGGTATCTCGACCGCCTCAACCAAGGTCTCGCCGGGCGATGTGCCCGAAATTTTCATTCCGGCTCTTTCGAATGCGTCGCGGTAATCGTTGTTGAATTCAAAGCGATGGCGGTGCCGTTCCGAAATGAGCGGCTGCCCGTATGCCCCCGCAAGCCGGCTCCCTTCCGCGATCTTGCACGGATATGCGCCGAGGCGCATGGTACCACCCATCTTGACGCCCAACTGATCGGGCATGATATCGATGACGGAATGCTCCCCGTCCGGATCGAACTCAGAGGAATTTGCGTCTGCCAATCCGAGCACATCGCGCGCAAATTCGATGACGGCAACCTGCATGCCGAGACATATGCCGAGATACGGCACATGGTTTTCCCGCGCAAATCTCGCCGCGACGATCTTGCCCTCGATCCCCCTGCCGCCGAAGCCGCCGGGAACGAGGATGCCGTCCGCACCGCCCAACAGCGAAGCCGCGTTTTCGGGCGTTATATTTTCGGTATCCACCCAATCGATCTCTATCTTCGCCGCATTTTCGAACCCCGCGTGCGTGAGCGACTCCGCGACGGAGAGATATGCGTCGTGCAGGCGCACATATTTGCCGCAGAGCGCGATCTTTACCGTCTTGCTGCGGCTGTGCGCGCGTTCAAGCATTTCATTCCATTCGGAAAGGTCGATCTGACGGGGCTGCAGGCCGAGAATACGGCATACGATCGAGGAAAAATTTGCCCTTTCCAGCATCACGGGCGCTTCGTATAAGTTGGGCAGGGTCAAATTTTCGATGACGCAGTCCGCGCCCACATTGCAGAACATGGCGATCTTCCTTTTGATATCGTCGGGAAGAGGCGCATCCACGCGGGCGACGATGATATCGGGCGCAATACCCATCCCCTGCAATTCCTTGACCGAATGCTGGGTAGGCTTGGATTTGAATTCGCAGGAACCCGTAATATACGGAACGAGAGTGACGTGGATAAAACAGCAGTTTCCCCGCCCCACTTCCATGCTGACTTGGCGGATCGCTTCGATAAACGGTTGGCTTTCAATATCGCCGATGGTGCCGCCGATCTCAGTGATGACCACATCCGCTTCGCTGTGCTTGCCGACATTGTAGATAAAGGACTTGATCTCTCCCGTAATATGCGGGATGACCTGCACTGTCTGCCCGAGATATTCCCCGTTGCGCTCCTTATTCAAAACATTCCAATAAACTTTGCCCGTCGTCAAATTGGAAAATTTATTCAAGTTTTCGTCGATAAAGCGTTCATAGTGCCCGAGGTCGAGATCGGTTTCCGCCCCGTCATCGGTCACAAACACTTCGCCGTGCTGATACGGGCTCATCGTTCCGGGATCGATGTTGATATAGGGATCGAGTTTCTGCGAGGCGACCTTATACCCGCGCGATTTCAAAAGTCTTCCGAGGCTCGCCGCCGTGATCCCCTTGCCTAACCCTGAAACGACGCCGCCCGTCACGAATATGTACTTCGTCATAACACCACCTCTCCCGTAAAGACTTCTTCGGCAGGGCCGGTCATGTATACCGTATCGCCGACGTTGATCGTCAGAGCACCGCCGCGCAAAACGATCTCGATATCCTCTCCCGCGCCGCACAGTCCAAGGGCGACCGCTGCGGCCGCCGTCGCGCAGGCGCCCGTGCCGCACGCCATCGTTTCGCCGCTGCCGCGTTCCCATACGCGCATTTTCAGCCGATTTTTGCCGATGACCTTGACAAACTCCGTATTGATCCGTTCGGGGAAGACGGGCGCATTTTCAAACAGCGGGCCGATCTTTTCCAACTCTATGACGTCGGGATCTTCAAATACGACGCAATGCGGATTGCCCATCGATACGCAGGTGATCTTATGCTTGCCGCCCGCGATCTCCGCTTCGCGCCCCACTATACAATCGCCGTCCAACAGTACGGGAATACTTTTCGGATCAAATTCCGCCCTGCCCATATCTACGCGGACAGCCGCCGCTTTGCCGCCCTGCGTATACAGGCGCAGCTTTTTGATCCCCGAAAGAGTTTCGATCGCCATTTCTTCCCGCGGCACGATGCCGCGGTCGTAGAGGTACTTGCCCACGCAGCGGATCGCATTGCCGCACATCCTGCCCTCGCTGCCATCCGCATTGAACATGCGCATTTTGGCGTCGGCCGCCCCGCTCCGGCAGATCATGACGATGCCGTCTCCGCCGATCCCCTTGTGCCTGTCCGACAGGCGGATCGCCGCTGCCGCGGGATCAGGCAGTTCACCGTCCAGGCAATCGAAATAAATGTAATCGTTGCCAGCGCCGTGCATCTTGACAAATTTTTTCAACATAAAAGCCTCCTCATAGTCCGCGATCCCTTAAAAAGGTGACAGCGGCGCACAAAAACGCCGCTGTCTGAAAAACACTGTCAAAAAACAATATTCTGTTCCGATCCTTCGCGCACGGCGCCGCCCGTCAAAGTTCGACGTATGCGTCGCGTTCCGCGCCGACGGAGACATACCTCACTTTGCACTCGCACTTCTCTTCGATAAAGCGGATGTAATCGAGCGCTTCCTTAGGCAGGTCTTCCTTTTTGCGGCATTTTGAAATATCTTGATTCCACCCCTTGACCGTCTTGAAAACAGGTTTACACTCGTCCAAAACGTCGGTGAAAGGAAATTCAGTCAGTTCTTCCCCGTTCAGTTCATAGGCTACACACACTTCGATCTCGTCGTGCCCGGACAGGATGTCGAGCTTGGTCAGCGCGATCTCGTCCGCCCCTTGGCAGCGGATGCCGTACTTCGAGGCGACTACATCGAACGGCCCAACGCGTCTCGGGCGACCCGTCGCCGCGCCGTATTCTCCCCCGGCGGCCCTGAGTTTTTCCGCTTTTTCGCCAAAGTACTCCGCCGTAAACGGGCCCTCGCCCACGCAGGAGGAATACGCCTTCATGATACCGATCGTCTTATCCAATTTTAAATTGGGCACCCCCGCTCCGATCGGCCCGTATGCCGCAATATTGTTGGAGGAAGAGGTGTACGGATAGATGCCGTAATCGATATCGCGGAGCGCGCCGAGCTGCGCCTCCAGCATGATCTTTTTCCCCTCTCTGTGCGCATTGTTGAGATACAGCCCGGTATCACAGATATAATCTTTGAGCGGGGCGCCGTATTCTTCGAAGTAGGCGAACATATCTTCCGCTTTCACGGGCGCCGCGCCGTATGCATTGACAATGGTCAGGTTTTTCCATTCGACGATATCCGGAAGCCGCTTTTCGAGCAGGGAGATATTCTTCAATTCCCCCATGCGGAACGCCTTTTTGAGATATTTATCCGCATAGACGGGCGCAATGCCGCGCTTGGTCGAACCGAACTTTTTGTCGGCAAGCCGCTCCTCTTCCAGGCAGTCCTGCTGCACGTTGTACGGCATCGTGATGACTGCGCGGTCGGATATTTTCAAATTTTCGGGCGAAATTTTGATACCCGCTTCGCGCAGGCGCGCTATCTCTCCCGCGAGGTGCTTGATGTCGATGACCATCCCCGGTCCCATGACGCAAACGACCCCCTCGCGGAGGATCCCCGAAGGAAGAAGATTGAGTATAAACTTGCCGCGCTCGTTGATGACGGTATGCCCGGCATTATTCCCCCCTTGATAGCGGCACACGATGTCATAATCTTTAGATAAAAGATCAACCATCCTGCCCTTTCCTTCGTCACCCCAATTGATGCCGACGATAGCTGTTAACATGATACGCCCTCTCTTGCTAAAAGAAATTTTTCGGATCGGAGCGGACACAGCCGCCCGTCACAATCACAGAACTATTATACCTTATTTTTTGCTCCATGCAAAGCAAAAAAACGCAAAAACAAAAATTTTGCCGCAAATTTGTGCAAAAGCATGGCGCTGCGCGAGAGAAGTACGCAAAATATTTTTATACATTATACCGCGCCCGCCCCTTGCGGGTCAAGCGCGGATACAAAAACAAACTTTTCACAATTTTGAATATCTGCTATAAGCAAAGATTAAGGCCGAAAGCGCGCCGTTTTTCGCGCTTTGATATTCCCTTCGCCCCTCCAAGGAGGAGGGCCGCTTCGATGGATGAGGCTAAACTTATCCTCTCTCCCCTCATCAGTCACCCTCGGCGGCAGACCAAGGAGGAACCTGCTTTTCTGCGCATAGGCTAAGCCTCTTTCAACCCCCGCGGCGGCCGCGGGGGGGGGGGGGGCGGACACAAAAACCGCTCCGCCGCAATTATGCGGCGGAGCGGCAAAATGAACAAAAAATCAGTAACGCGCAAATCCGAGTGCGGCAAGGAAATTTTGGCTCAACTTCAGCCAGGGGCGGGAATACGGCAGCGCGGGATCGAGCGGGCGGGTATGATCCGTCTCTTCATTGCAGACAGTCAAACCGTGCCAGCCGCCGCGGAAAAGGTGCATCTCTGCGGGAACGCCCGCCGCGACAAACGCCTGATACAGGCGAATCGAACCTTCGACGGGAACGGCATTGTCCAAAGTGTTTGCCCAAATAAAGGCGGGCTTACAGGAAGGACGCACTTTCTTCTCGAGGGAATAGTCGTTCGGGAGCACCTTGGTGCCGCAGAAGTTTTGGAACGAACCGCTGTGGCCGACCTTCGGATCGGAGGAAATGACCGCATAGGAATAAATGGAAGCGTCGGGACGGACGAGTTCGCATTCCTCTCCGAAAAGGTATTTGACGGCGGGGTCGTCCCACAAAATGCTGATGCAGCCGAGCAGATGACCGCCCGCGGAAAAGCCGATCGCGGCAATTTTATCGGGCAGAATATCGAAGGCTTCCGCATTTTTACGGATATACATCATCGCCATCGCCGCTTCCTGCAACTGTACGGGATACGAACAGCGGGGCGCCACGTCATATTTGAGGACAAAGCAATCGAATCCCGCTGCGAAATATTCGACAGCAACGGGATCCCCCTCCCGCTCGGATACAAAACTATAGCCGCCGCCGGGCAGGATGAGCATGCCGGGATGGCGTGTCTTTCCGCTGATCTCCGGATACTGGCTGTGGCGGTAGCAGGTGAGCGTGCCCTCAATGGCATCGTTCCGCGCCACATGGAAATAGTCGAACAGATCGATCTTTTCAATGATCATAACAAAACTCCTTTTCAGCTTTGGCTGATTGTATCGATTTTCGCAAGTTCCTCTTCCGTGAACTGCGTATTGACCGTAAGGTTGTCCTCGATCTGCTCCCTGCGGGAAGCGCCGAGAATAACAGAGCAGACCTCCTGCCTGCGAAGCACCCAGGAAATCGCCATCTGCGCGAGCGTCTGCCCGCGCGAAGCCGCAAGGTCGTTCAAGGCGGCGATTTTGGAGAGCGCCCCTTCCGTAAGGACGGAGGGTTTTAAAGAAACGCTTTTTTGCATGCGGCTGTCTTCGGGAATGCCCTTTAGATACTTGTCCGTCAAAAGCCCCTGCGCGAGCGGACTGTACACGGTGACCCCCACGCCGCTTTGGCGGGAAAGCTCAAAGGTCCCGTCCGCTTCGGCGCCGCGATCGAAAAGGGAGTACTGCACTTGATTGAGAACGACGGGCACTTTATTTTGCTGTAAAAGCACGATCATCTCTTTTGCGCGCTCTCCGTAATTGGAAATGCCTATGTACAGCGCTTTGCCGCTCTCTACGATGCGGCGAAATGCGTCGCACGTCTCCTCGAGCGGCGTTTTCGGATCGGGGCGATGGTGGTAATATACATCCACATATTCCACGCCGAGGTTTTCCAAGGAACGGTCGAGACTGGCGATCAGATACTTTTTATTGCCGCCGTCTCCATACGGGCCGCGCCATGCGGGGAAGCCCGCCTTTGTAGTGATGACCATCTCGTCGCGATAGCGGCGCAGATCGTTTTTGAGGATATTGCCGAAGTTGCACTCCGCCGCGCCCGCTGTCGGGCCGTAGTTGTTTGCCAGATCGTACACGGTAATGCCGCTGTCAAAGGCGGCAAAGACCATGTCCCGCATATTTTCATACATATCGGTCGAGCCGAAGTTGTGCCAAAAGCCGAGGGAAAACGCAGACATCGCCAGCCCGCTGTTCCCCGCGCGGCGATATTCCATGCCCTTTCTATACCGATCTTCCGCGACGGTATGTTCGCGATTGCGTTTGAGAAGCTCTTTCAGGCGCTCTGCATCCATGGGTCGATTTTTCTCCTTAGAAAATCATATAGATTGTAGAACAAAACGGAGAAAAAGTCAACCGCCGCGCGCATATAATTTTTCGTGCAGAAAAAATTTTTTACAGATATGGTTATCACTCGTATTCCTCGTAACTGCGGCGGCCTCCCTCCTGCTGAGCGAATGGTTCTTCGCAATAAGAAGCGCGCTTTTTGCCACAGTGCGGATCCGGTTTTTGCGACGTGCGCAGGTCGACCAAAACGACGTCCGTACCGATCTTGACTATGTTTTTGAGTGGGATAAACAGGTCGTTGTTTTTGAAGATGCGAAAACGCTTGCCCGGCACGACGATGCCGAACACATGCGCTTCCGGAAAGGAAAAGACGACGTCGCAAGTTCTTCCCAAATTTTTGCCGTCCGTCACGTTGACGACAAATTTGCTGCGCAGTTCCGTAAAGGATGTTTCCATAAGATACGCCTCCGATCGCGGGTTTTGCACAAAGGCATATATCCATTATATGCAGCGGCGGCAAAAAAGGTGAATAATGCGGGCACTTCCCGCCATATCGGAGAAATTCCAAGAAACTCGGAGCGATTTTGCCCTCTTCTGCGTTGAACTTTGCTCTGAGATATGGTAAAATGCAGACATCCGATCGGAAAGGAGCCAACTATGTCAAAGACGGAAATCGGCGAATTTCTCGCCGCACTCAGAAAATCAAAGGGATATACCCAGCAGGAAGCCGCGGAACTTTTAGGCGTTTCCAACAAAACGGTGAGCAGCTGGGAAACGGGCGCTTCCTGCCCGGATATTTCGATGCTGCCCGCCCTCGCCGAATTGTACGGCGTGACCTGCGACGAGATCGTGCGCGGGAAACGCATTACCGCCGCTGAAGACGATAAAACGGCGCTCGTCAAGCGGGAAAAAGCGATGGCGCGCCTGCTGGAAAAGCAAAGGACGAACCTGACGACGGTATGTTGGATCTGCGGGGCGCTCACCGCGCTGGGCATCATTTTGCCCCTCGTACTCGCCTTTGCCGCGCTCGAAAGCCTGCTCGGATTCTTTATCGGACTGATCTTCCTCGCCGCTTCCGTCGTGACGGGCGCGGTCGTGATCAGGCGCATCCGCTTTGCCCTCGGAGACGAACGGGAGAGCGCGCAGGTAGCGAAGCTCTCGGGCGCACTCGATAAAGCGATGTTCCTGATCGCATGCGCCAACATTGCCGCGCTCGGATTTATCTGCCCGCATATCACTGCGCCCGTACACACGGGACTCGTGCTTGACGGAGAAACGATCGTCATGGAATTTGCCTGCGCGTTTATCGGTTTGCTCGCTTCCGTTCTCATCGGATACCCGATCTACTTAAAACAGCGGGGCAGGCGATTGCAGCATACAACCGCGGCAGGATCGCCCGATGAGGGAGCGGCGCGCAGGCGCGATCTGGATGCAAACATTCTCGCGCGGTGGCAGTTCAAGCACGTCATGCTGATGATCCTGCTGCCCTTTGCCCTGCTCGTCGCAGCGGGCGGCGCCATCTTCGCAGTACAGCTGTCCGTGCAATACCCGATGTTCTCCGATTTTTCCCTCGGGGCCGATTCCGACAGCCTGAAGGAGATGGTTGAAAGCGGCGGGCCGTTCGATGAGAGCGAATATACCCTCGTATCCGAAGAGATGCCCCAAGCTGAGGGTGAAACGGGGAAATATGCCGTCGTTTATCTGTTTACGGATTTTCCTGAAAATTGGAGAGACGATTACCGTACCGAAGATACCGGCGACGGCACCCTTGTGACCGTCTACAAATACCGCACCGAAATACAAGACACGGGCGTAGAAATCCTCGAATTTTATGCGCTTTGCCCCTCTCTGCAGGGCGGCATCATCGAGATCGATGCGCAAATGTCAGAAGAACTTGACGGGGAAAAGATCGTATGGGTGCACCTGAGCTGCGCGCCGACCCTTGGCGATCAGCTTCTGGCGCGGCAGGCGGGCGATCTGCAAGACGCCCTCTCCTGGGCGATGTTCGGCGTCGCGCTGGCCGCATTGGCGGCGCTTGCCGTCTGCATCCCCGTCTATGTGAAAAAAGAGCGCGCCTTTCGTAAAGGTTTAGCCGAAAAACAGGGTGACGTGCAATAAAAATTTGTACATTTAGAATCAATTATACTTCTTATGGGAAAACGATGCGGCAGCTTCTTGCCCTGATCCCGCGACGATCGATGCATTTTAGGTATACAAAAAAGCGGAAGAGCGCTGGCTCTTCCGCTTTTTTGATTTGATCCGTTCATACAATGAGGTACTCATCGGCCGGGGCAGAAATCGTAAGCGCATCGTATGAAAGAGATGCTTCTGCCGTCACATCCGTCAAATATGTTTCAATGCGGCCGCTGGAAAACGTTACGTCCGCATCCAACTCAAAATCGAAAGAAATACTTGTCAAACGCGTTTCGCCGTCAAACGAACATTCCAAAAGGATACGGCTACCCTCTAAAGAGAGGCGCGAAAATTCCGCGCGTATGTATCCGCTCTCCTCTTGCGGGAAGAGCGCCCATTCGAGCAGATCGTAGACGGACATCCCCTCCTGCTGCATCTGCGCAAATCCTTGTTTGATTTCCGCAAACACCCGTGCGCCGCTGCCCGATTCACCGGAGAAGAGATCGATCAACCCCGTGACCTTAAATGCCCCGAAACAACGGGTGAGATAAGCATAGACCGTTTCTCCCTCTTCCGGAGCCGCGAGCACTGAACCGAGCGCTTCTCCCAAATACCCGCGCAAGAATTCATACGCGGCTTGCGCGGGATCGATCATCCAATTTTCCATGATTTGATTAATAATCCTGCCCGTTTCGGATGAGTTTATCGGGATCGACGCGATGAACACAAAAAGGACGGGATCACACAGAATATCTTCGAGGGTGACGTCATAGTCAGCCAATTCGCCGTCTATGACTTCGATCATTTGATTCAATGTGATGTCCTCATCAAAGAGGGTATCCATAAGATCGCTGTACGAGGCGAGAGGCGTTTCGTCAAACGCATCCAATTTATCGAGCAACCCGAGGCGCATCTCTTCAAGGTCCAACTCCAAGGTAAGCTGTCTGCCCCCGTTTTCATCGGAGATCTGTTCATATATGCCGGGGAATTCTGACCAGCCGACAAGATTTTTTGCCGTCTGCAAAATTTCGGGGATCTGCCCCACCGTTTCGGTCAACATGGGAATTGGCGTCAGATCGACGTCATTCGATTTGGTATAATACATCTCCCCGTTCCGTTCCTGCCCCGTATAACCGACGCCGTCTTTGAGGATCAGATCGCCCCGGTGCCCGTCATTCACACCATACAGCCGAGCATCATAACCGTAGTCCGCATTCTTTGCCAGTTGAACGGTGATTTCGACGCTTTCTTCGTATTCATATCCCGCTTCGGAAGCCGTATAATCGCCTTGAAAATTGACCGTAACATACTCCTCTTCCGCCAACTTACCGAGCGCATAGCCGAGGGGATCGGCTTTGGCCGTCTCGTCGTCACCCGAAGTTTCGTCCTGATTCTTGTCATCTTCACCGCCGCTGTTGAAGATATCATCCAACATGCCGCAAGCGGTAAAGGAAAACACGAGCGCCAATGAAAGCGCCAAAGCCAACAATACCTGCCATAACTTTTTCATATTTTTCTCCTCGCTTCTGTTTTTATGAAGCTATTCTATGATGATTTTATTATAGCTATAGCTTCATAAAATGTCAAGGCAAATGACACGCTTTAATAAATTGTTTGGGCGGCGCATGTTGCATTGCCGGGACAAAAAAAGAGCAGATAAACAAAAAACGAACCGCGCCATGCGGTCCGCCTTTGTTCAGCTTTCATAGGTTTTTAAAATCTCCAAAGCAACTTCCCGCTTAGACATGCGCTTGTTCATCGCCTGCCTTTCGATAAAGCGGTGCGCTTCCGGTTCGGTCATGCGCAGGTATTGGATGAGGGCGCACTTTGCGCGGTCGACAAGTTTCAAATCGTCCAATTTCAGCTTTATGCTCGCCGCTTCGTCCTGTGCGCGGCGGAGTTTTGCCGCGAGATCGGCGGCTATGCCGAGGGACTGCGTAAACAGATCGGCATCGACGGGCATCTTCAAAACGATCGCACCGGCGCCCGCAAAGCAAGCGCGCGCCGCCGCATAGCATTCCGCCCGCGTAAGGACGATGACGCCGCAAGCGCCCTCGCACAGGGCGCGCACGCCGGCCGCACGCTCTTCTTCGAAATGCGGCATGACGGCGGCAATCACCGCTGCGCGGGAGGCTTTTGCCAAATCGGTCGTATATTGTGCGATGATGCCATGTTTTTCAAGCCGCTCTTTGACGCGCGCAAGCCCCTCTTCAGAGGCGGCATAAACGGCGAGGTCGATCATAGGCTTTTCCTCGTTCATCAATTGTTGGTATACATCCTATGGTAGGGATTTTCAGAGTCGGGCGTCAGGCGGTAATAGGTATCGGACAAGAGCGCCTGCGCATCCAGACGGAACGCCGCGGCGTATTCGCAGAGAATGCCGCGCACCCATTCGTCAGAAATGCCTAAAAGTTTTTCCGCCTTGATCTGTTCGGGAAGCCCCGCAGGCAAAGTTCCGCGGATATACATTTCTCCGCCGTGCATACCCGTGCCGCAAAAATTGCCGACAATAGGCTTTCCGTCTTGATGCAAGCCGAGCACGACGATCAAGCCGCCCGCCTGATATTCACCGAGAAAGCTGCCCGCCCTGCCGCCGATGACGATGACGGGCTTATTCTCTTTATAGGCCTTCATGTGGATGCCGCAGCGGTAACCGACATTTCCCTTGACGAAAATCTTTCCGCCGCGCATCGCATAGCCCGCCGCATCGCCCGCACTGCCATATACAATGATCGAACCGGCATTCATCGTATCGCCGATGGCATCCTGCACATTGCCCTCGACGACGATATCGGTGCCGTCGAGATACGCCCCCAGCGCATTGCCGGGCGTTCCTTTGATATGAATGGTCTTCCCGCCCGAGCCGGCTCCGATATAGCGCTGCCCGATGCAATGATCGATATAAATTTCGCTGTCACCGCAGGTGCGGATGCACTCATTCAAATTCTGAAAATGCAATGTTTCATTCGCTTCGATACGCATCGTTACTGCCTCCTCGCAAGTTTATCCTTGCGCGCGCTTTCGGAAAACGCCATGAGCGCGGGCGATTTTTTTAAGAGCTCGAAATCGACTTCGGAGAGGGGCGTCTTTTCTCGGATGAGCGAGGTATAGATCCCGGCACGCTCGATACAGTCGATGAGAATATAGCCCGTGAGCCGATTGTCCCGATAAAACAATTTCTTATAGTGGCCGGGCGTTATATCTTCGAAGCATTCCCCTTCGTATACGCCGGCCGTAGCGATGTGCGACCCGAAAAAGCCGATGGCGTTCATAGGAACGGCATTGGTAAAATGCGCGTCGCCTCCCGCCATGTTTTTGCCCGCACACTCACCCTGCAGGGCGGCATTGGGCAGGAGAGCCAAGATGCGGCGGGTGCCGGAAGAAATATCGAAACTTTCGCAGTTGTCCCCCGCCGCATAAACATCGGGCAGGGTCGTACACTGACCGTCGTCCGTGACGATTCCGCGGGCGACTTCGCCGCCCGCCTCTTTGACGAGTTCGACATTGGGCCGTACGCCTACCGCGACGACGAGGACATCAAAGGGAATTTTACCGCCGTTTTTGGTGACGGCAAAGGTGCCTTCAAACTTTGCGACACTGTCGCCGAGAATAAAACGCACTCCCTTGCGCTCGAGCTGTTTTTGCACGAATGCCGCGCCGCCTTCGTCTAAAATGCTGGGCAGGATCCTGTCTGCGAGGTCAACGACGGTGACGGAACGGCACCGATCTAAAATGCCCTCCATACACTTCAGCCCGATCAGGCCTGCGCCGACGATAAGCACGTCTTTTTCGGGGCCGAGCGCCCTTTCGAGCGCGAGCGCATCGTCCAATTGCATAAAGCTGAATTTTTCTTTCACGGCGTCCAGCCCTTCCATGGGCGGCACAAAGGGACGGGAACCCGTCGCGACGAGCAGCTTATCATATGCGATTTTTTTGCCGCTCTTTAAGATGACTTTCTTCCCTTTTGGATCAATTTTTTCGGCACGTTCTCCTAAAATAAGGTCAACGCCCATTTTAGTATAAAAATCCGCGGGGCGGTAGCCGATATGCTCCAGATCGATCCTTCCGTATAGGTAATAGGAGATGAGCGGCCTGCCGTAAGCGGCGTGCGTTTCGTCGGAAATGACGGTGATCTTCCCCTCTTGGTCGAGAGAACGGATACCCTCGATCGCATAGAGCGCGGCAGTGGAGTTGCCGATAATGACATATTGCATGCGATACCTCCTTTCAGCCACGATCCTCGAACACGATCGCCCGATTGATACAGTATTTGACACAGTTGGGTTCGCCCTGCTTCATATTGTCGGTACAGAGCATGCATTTCTGCGCGACCTTGCCGTTTTCTGCCGGCATGATCGCTCCGTACGGGCAAACCATAACGCAGGTATAACAGCCGACGCATTTATTTTGATCGATGACGACCATGCCGTCGCCGTCCTTTGAAAGAGCGCCCGCGATGCAGCTTTTGACGCAGAGCGGGTCAGTGCAGTGGCGGCAATTGACGGCAAAGTGCACGCCGTCGCCGTCCTCTACCTGAATGCGGGGATGTATCTCTTTTCCTTTGAGCGCCTTGACCATATCGGCGATGCCAGAATTGGCGAAAGCGCACTCATATTCGCACAAGTGGCAGCCGAGGCACCACTTTTCTTCCACATAGATCCTTTTCATACAGCTTTCTCCTTATTCACCCGCGTGGCGGATGCCCAAAACGGACAGCTCTTTCTCGGTCAAGCCGATGCCGCGCAGCATCAGGCGGTTACCGCGCAGTGCCTCCACCGAATTGATGCCCATGCCGCCCATCATCTCTTGCAGTTCATGCTTCCACGCGGTGACGAGGTTGACGAGGCGGCGATACCCCACTTCGGGATTGAGCCTTTTGACGAGATCGGGTACCTGCGTGGCGATGCCCCAGTTGCACTTGCCCTGATGGCAGGTACGGCAGAGATGGCACCCGAGCGCCAACAGCGCAGCCGTGCCGATATAGCACGCGTCCGCGCCCAGGGCGATCGCCTTGACGAGATCTGCCGCCGAACGGACGGAACCCGCCACGACGACGGATACATTGTCGCGGATACCCTCTTCGCGCAGGCGGGTATCCACGCTGGCGAGGGCGAGTTCGATGGGAATGCCGACGTTATCGCGGATTCTCGTCGGCGCGGCGCCCGTACCGCCGCGGAAACCGTCGATGGCGATGATATCCGCCCCGCTCCGCGCGACGCCGCTGGCGATCGCCGCACAGTTGTGCACCGCCGCGATCTTGACGATGACGGGCTTTTTATAATCGGTCGCCTCTTTCAGAGAGTAGACGAGTTGGCGCAGATCTTCGATCGAATAGATGTCGTGATGCGGCGCGGGGGAAATGGCGTCAACCCCCTTCGGGATCATGCGGGTGGTGGAAACGGCGTCGGTGATCTTGCCGCCCGGCAAGTGTCCGCCGATACCCGGTTTCGCGCCCTGCCCCATCTTGATCTCGATGGCGGCCGCCGTTTCAAGATAATCTTTAAATACGCCGAACCTGCCGGACGCGACCTGCACGATGGTGTTCTTGCCGTATTTGTAAAAATCTTTATGCAGCCCGCCTTCGCCCGTATTGTAGTAGATGCCCAGTTCTTCCGCCGCCCGCGCGAGCGATTCATGCGCGTTGTAGGAGATGGAACCGTAACTCATTGCAGAGAACATGACGGGAACGCTCAACTTAAGCTGGGGCGGCAAGGTGTCCTGCAAACGGCCTTTTTCGTCCCGCTCGAGCTTTGCCGTCTTTTTGCCCAAATACACCGCCGTTTCCATCGGTTCGCGCAGGGGATCGATGGAAGGATTGGTGACCTGCGAGGCGTTGACGAGCATCTTATCCCAATAGACGGGATAGGGCTTAGGCGTGCCCATGGAAGAGAGCAGGACGCCGCCCGTACCCGCCTGGCGGTATACTTCGTTGATGGTCTGCTTATCCCAGTTTGCGTTGATCTTATAGGTGTCGTCCGATTTCACGATTTTCAGCGCGTGCGTCGGGCAAAAGCATACGCAGCGGTGGCAGTTGACGCACTTGGTGCTGTCTGCCAACATCTTTTTGAGGTCCGTATCGTAGGAATGCACTTCGTTGGCACATTGCCGTTCACATACGCGGCAGGCGATACATTTATCGTGATCGCGAACGACCTCGTATTCCGGATACATGAAGAGAGTGTCGCTCATTTTCTGCCTCCGTACAATGTAAAGATGACGGGCTCGCCGCCGGCGGGCGCCCATACGGTGTCTAAATCGGGTTCGATGACGCGGATAGCGCTCTCCTCGCTGGCGATATACGCCTTATCTCCCCGTTCCGCCACGACGGTGGAACGAAGTTTCAGCCTGTCGCCGAGAGCCATCAAGCCGCCCGTGTAGCCCAGGATAATGGAAAACGGCCCCGTGACGAGAAGAGAGGAAAACATCTTGCGCAGAAGGGTCTCCTGCGACTGTTCTTCCTCCCCTTTCCGCGCGATCGTCGACCAAAAAGAGGGCGCGACGACATGCGACGCCTCTTCAAGCGTCAGTTTTTTGCGGCGGACGAGGTAATCGAATATGTAAGTAATGACCTCGGTATCCGTCTGCAAGTTGCATTTGTAGCCGAACATTTCGATATAGCGGCGGTTGGCATCATACGAGGAGATCTCGCCGTTATGCACGACGGAGAAATCGAGCAGCCCGAAGGGGTGCGCACCGCCCCACCACCCGGGGGTATTGGTCGGATAGCGGCCGTGACAGGTCCAGCTGTAACCGGAATACTCGTCCAGACGATAAAACCTGCCCACATCTTCAGGAAAGCCGACCGCCTTAAAAATGCCCATGTTCTTGCCCGAAGAAAAGACATAGGCTCCCTTGATGAAGGTATTGATCTTGTTGACGCAGCGCACGACATACTCCGCTTCGTCGAGATGAGAGCTTTCCAGCTTGCGGGAAAGCGGAGAAACGAAGTAACGCCAGATCAGAGGTTCATCCGTGATCTCGGGGATCTTGCGCGTCTGAATTTCGGACGCGTACGCGATCTCGAAGTGTTTTCCGAGAAATTCTTCGGTGTTGGATTTGGCGAACGTGTCGTCGTAAAAGAGATGAAAGGCGTAAAAATCGCGGTAATCGGGATAGATGCCATAGCCCGCAAAGCCGCCGCCCAGACCGTTGGAACGGTCATGCATGACGGAGATGGAGCGGATCATCGCCTCGCCGCTCATCCCCTTCCCGCTCCTGTCGATGACGCCCGAAATGGCGCACCCGGAGGGGATTCGTTGCTGTCCTTCCAGTAACATGATACACTCTCCCATAGACCTTATCGGCCTTTTTTTAACGTTAAAATTATAAACCCTGCCGCCGCAAAATGCAACGAATCGGCTACTTAAAGAATTGATATAGGGTATAAGTTAGAGTTAACCTTTGGCATAATATTCCTTGCTAAGGCCCTTTTTGAATAAAGGAGCGCATTGTGCGCAGTTACAGGCGCGGCTTGTATTTTGGCAGCAGTATGAGGCCTACCCTCGCGAAAATAAAAATCCACCGGATTTACCCGGTGGATTTTTATTGCGCCGCAAAGGATGAAAATCGATAAAATCGCCTTTGCTTTAATGCAGACCCCGTTTTTCGTCGATATACGTCGCTTCCAGATCGGAAACGTGCAGCAAAACGGCGAGCGGGAATTTGTAATAGGCGTCGCTGACGGAAGAATCTCCGCCGCGCGCCCTAAAATCAAAACCGCCCATGTGCCAATTGATCGCCATGGCCTCCTCACGCGTCAGCTTAATAAAGCTGTTGGCAATATAGACGGATTTTTCTCCGTGACCGAAGGGCAGATCTTCTTCCCTCGTAAAACAGGGTTTTCTGACCCAGACGCCGTTCTCTTTGACGTTGCGGAAATCCTCTTTATAATAGCCGATCTTGCATAGATCATGCAGCAGTCCGCAGACCGCGACCGTTTCGTGCGATACTTTTGCTTCCCAATCCTCTCCGTACTCGCTCTGTACATTCTTTAACAGCCTTTTATATGTGTTGACGCTGTGCTCGCACAAACCTCCCGCAAAGGCGCAGTGATAGCGGATACTTGCGGGCGCAGTAAAGAAATCCGTTTTGAGCAAATATGCGCGCAGCGCTTCGGCGCCCGCACGCTTGATGTATCGATCAAAAATTTCTAAAAATTCTTCTCTTGGCTCCATGTTTTCCCCTCTCGTTTTTTTATTATTATAGCAAACGGAGCGCCTTTCCGTCAAGTGCCTGCCGAGGTGCCCCGTTCTCTTTCCGCGGCACATGCCGAAAAGGTCTGCCCTCCGCGTAAAAATATTCAAATTGGGTTTCAAAATCAGTTGTCAATTCTTCTTTGATATGTTATAATTAAAATACTTTGTGAAAAAAATTACGGAGGCATAGCTCAGTTGGTTAGAGCGCTCGCTTCACATGCGAGAGGTCGTAGGTTCGAGTCCTACTGTCTCTACCAAAAAGGCACCGCAGGCGCGGTGCCTTTTAATATTCTCTTCCGAAAAATCAGATCGATTATGCAGGCACAAAAGAACGGCCGCCCGTATAACACGGAGCAGCCGCCCTTTTGTCTATGAGAAAGCTGTGGGTGATCTTTTACTCTTCATCCTGCAAAGCGTCGTAACCGGACTCGCCCGTGCGTACGCGAACGACGTCTTCCACGTCATAGACGAAGATCTTGCCGTCTCCGATATGACCGGTATACAGCGCCTTGCGCGCCGCGGCGATCACATCGGCTACGGGCACCTTGCTGACGACGACCTCTACCTTGACTTTGGGAAGAAGATCCATATCCAGCTTGACGCCGCGGTAATACTCGCTTGCGCCCTTCTGCACGCCGCACCCGAGCACCTGCGTGACCGTGATACCGGTGACGCCGATCGCATTGAGCGCCTGCTTGAGATCTTCAAACTTGGATTGTTTGGTGAGGATGACAACTTTAGAAAGTTTTGCACCTTCCTCTGCACTTTCCGCCACGGCGGGCATAGCGGGCGCCGTCATATCCGTTACCGTGACTCCTGCTGTTTCCGCAGCGGGAACGCCCTCCGCTTCAATGATTTCCGCCGCAAGAGGCACGGGCGTGAAGTCCGCATAGGCGCTGGGCAAACCGTGCTCGTGCTTGTCGAGCCCCTCGATCTCTTCGATCTTGGACGCGCGGAGCCCCACCGTATGCTTGAGAAGCTGGAAAAGCCCGATCATGCAAACGATCGTCCATGCAGCAATCGCCGCAATGCCGATCAGCTGTACAATAAGCTGAGCAAAACTGCCCGTATAGAAAAGCCCGGTGCTCGTGGAGAACAGGCCGCAGGCAATGGTCCCCCATAACCCGTTTGCGCCGTGTACGGCGATCGCGCCGACAGGATCGTCGACATGTATCTTTTTGTCGATCACTTCGACCGCTACGACGACGAGGATACCCGCCACCGCGCCGATAAAGAAAGCTCCGACGACGTCCACGACCGCACAGCCCGCCGTGACGGCGACCAATCCGGCAAGGGAACCGTTCAGGGTCATGGAAACATCCGGTTTTTTGTTTTTGATCCATGTATAGATCATTGTCGAAATGGTGCCGGTCGCTGCGGCGACTGTCGTCGTCACAAGTACCTGCGCAAGTTGTGTCATATCAGATGTCGCAGCCCCATTGAAGCCGTACCAACAGAACCAAAGAATAAACACACCGAGCGCTCCGATTGTAAGGTTATGTCCCGGAATCGCACGGACAAATTTGACCTCCTTGCGGACAAGGGTAGGTTTGCCGTCTTTATCGAGATATTTGCCCCAGCGCGGGCCGAGCAGGAGCGCGCCGATGAAAGAAGAAATACCGCCCACCATATGAATCAGCGAGGAGCCGGCAAAGTCAATATAAGCGATATTGGCAAAATAGCCGCTCGTTCCGAAGAGAGGTTCCGCCGTACTTAGCCAGCCGCCACCCCACGCCCAATGCGCTTCGATCGGATAGACGACCGCACTGATCACCAGGGAATAAATGCAGTAGGACAAAAATTTTGTGCGCTCTGCCATGGCACCGGAAACGATAGTCGCAGTCGTGGCACAGAACACGAGATTAAAGAAAAAGGTCGACCAATCGTAATTGGCGAAATCGGTAAATACCCCGAGGTTCGGAATGCCGACCAAACCGAAGAGCGCATCTTCCCCCATCAACAGCCCTGCCCCAAGCAATACGAAAACGATCGTCCCGAGGCAGAAGTCCAATAGGTTTTTCATGATGATGTTTCCCGCATTTTTTGCACGCGTGAAACCTGTTTCCACCATAGCAAATCCGGCCTGCATGAACCAGACGAGGATGGCGCCCATCAAAAACCAAACGCCCGTTGAACCGAATATACCGTCCATAAAACCACCTCCAAACTTTTTTATTTTCTCATCTTTTTTCGCCCCGATCGGCCGTAAATTTTGCCCCCCCCGCGCGGCGGCAAAACCGCCGCGCTGCGCAAAGGCAGCCGAATAAAGGATTATACGCTGAACAAAATTTCGCCGTAGGTCGGATAAGGCCAAAATTTTGAAGAAACCTTCGTCTCCATCGAATCCGCATAAGCACGGATCTCGTGCATGACGGGAATGATCTTATCGGCGACGAATTTTGCCTGTGCCGCGGCGTCGGGGATAGACTTTTCGGTGATCAGCAGTTCATCCAGCTCCTTAACTTTGAAATAGAGGCTCGCATTGTCTGCCGCGAGGGCGGAGATCAACTCCTTTTCCGCCGCGGCGCCTGCATCCACACCTGCCTCCTTTTCCGCTTCAAGGGAAGCGCAAAGGCTCTTGACATATGCATTGACGGCGGGATAGATATCGCGTTTAGCCATTTCGGACATGGTGAGCGCCTCGATGACGATGGTCTTGCTGTAATTTTCCAGCATGATCTCGGTGCGCGTGACGACCTCTCTGCGGGTAAATACGTTCATGCGCTCATGCAGCGCAATATTCTTTTCGTCCGCAAAATGCGGGAGCGCTTCCGCTGCATTCTTGAGATCGGAAAGACCGCGCCTTGCGGCTTCTTCCTTCCATTCGTCCGAATAGTTGTTGCCGTTGAAGATGATGCGGCTGTGTTTTTTGATGGTTTCCACCACCAGATCGTGCAGCGCCGCATTGAAATCGGGAGCCTTTTCCAACGTGTCGGCAAATTCGCGCAGGACATCCGCGACCGCCGTGTTGATGACGATGTTCGGCCCGGAGAGGGAAAAACTGGAACCGACCATGCGGAATTCAAACTTGTTGCCCGTAAAGGCAAAGGGCGATGTGCGGTTGCGGTCGGTCGTATCTTTGGGGAGCTCCGGCAGCGTATCTACGCCCAATTTCATGATATTTTTGCCCTTGCCGTTGTACTTTTCTCCCCTTTCGAGCGCTTCGATGACGCCTTCTAACTCTTCTCCGACGAACACCGAAACGATGGCGGGCGGCGCTTCGTTGGCACCCAATCGATGGTCGTTGCCGGCGCTCGCCACAGACAGGCGCAGAAGATCCTGATATTCGTCCACCGCCGCGATGACTGCCGCAAAAAAGAGCATAAACTGCCCGTTTTCGGCGGGAGTGGTGCCCGGGTCGAGCAGATTCATGCCCGTATCCGTACTCATCGACCAGTTGTTGTGCTTGCCGGAGCCGTTAATGCCGTCAAAGGGTTTTTCGTGCAACAGGCAGCGCATATGATGCTTTTGCGCGACGCGCTTCATCGTTTCCATCACGAGCTGGTTTTGATCGGTCGCGATGTTCGTATTGGTGAAGATGGGCGCCAATTCATGTTGGGCGGGAGCGACCTCGTTGTGCTTTGTCTTGGCGAGGATGCCGAGTTTCCAAAGCTCTACGTCGAGATCCTTCATATATTCGGAAACGCGCGTTTTGATGGCGCCGAAATAGTGATCCTCCAACTCCTGCCCCTTGGGGGGCTTTGCCCCGAAGAGCGTTCTACCCGTATACTTTAGGTCTTTTCTCTTCTGATAAACTTCTTCATCGATCAGGAAATATTCCTGTTCGGCTCCGACCGTCGAGTAAACGCGCTTTACCTTCGTGTTGCCGAACAGGCGCAGGATGCGCAAAGCCTGATCGTTGAGTGCACGCATGCTCTTTAACAGGGGCGTCTTTTTATCCAGCACTTCCCCGCTGTACGAGAAGAATGCGCAGGGTATATACAGGGTACCGTCCTTTACAAACGCGTAAGACGTAGGATCCCACGCAGTATAGCCGCGCGCCTCAAAGGTGGCGCGCACGCCGCCCGAGGGGAAAGAAGAGGCGTCCGGTTCGCCCATGACCAATTCTTTGCCCGAAAAATCCATGATGACTTTGCCGCCGGGCACAGGGCTGATAAAGCTGTCATGCTTTTCGGCGGTGATACCCGTCATCGGCTGGAACCAGTGGGTATAATGGGTCGCGCCCTTTTCTACCGCCCAATCTTTCATCGCATTTGCCACCACGTTCGCCACGCCCGCATCGAGGGCGCTCCCTTCGTCGATGGTCTTTTTCAGCGATTTGTAGATTTCTTTGGGAAGTTTATCCTGCATGACCTGCAGATTAAACACATTTTCTCCAAAAATTTCAGGGACTCTCATAAAACAAAAACTCCTTAAAAAAATTGATAAGGCGCCGCGGAGAGCTTTCTTTTCCGAAAGCATTCCGCAGCGCCTTTGCTGCCTAAGCAATTTACGTTTTCGATTATAATCCACTGCCGCCGATTTGTCAAATGCGGGAGCTAAATTCGAATTATCACGAATTTTTATGCCCCATATAACTTTTAGCGAATATATTAAATCATACCGGGGGGAGCGGGCGCTATAATGCGCCCGCTCCCTCGATTTGCTCTTGATATTCAAAATTCGTATGCGATATCCTGCCGAATGGCGCTGATAGCGCTCTTTTCCAGGCGCGACACCTGCGCCTGCGATATGCCGACCTCGTCGGAGATCTCCGTTTGCGTCTTACCTTCGTAATAACGGAGGAAGAGGATCTTCCTTTCCCGCTCGCCCAAGTGCGACATCGCTTCCGCCAGTGCGGCGTGCTCCGTCCACACCTCGTCATTGTTCTTTTCGTCATAAATCTGATCCATCAGCATCAGCGTATCGCCGGATTTATTGTAGATTGGATCAAACAGGGATACGGGATCGGAAATCGCATCGAGCGCGTAGACCACTTCCTTTTCCTGCACATGCATTTCGGCGGCGATCTTTTCGATGGTCGCTTCTTCGTCGCGGCTCTCGATGCTTTCCCGCGCTTTGAGAACTTTATAGGCGGTGTCGCGTATGCTTCTTGAAACCCGCAAAGAATTGCCGTCGCGCAGATAGCGCTTGATCTCCCCCATAATCATCGGCACGCCGTAAGTGGAAAACCGCACGCCCAAATTGGGATCAAAGCCGTCGATCGCCTTCAAAAGCCCGATGCATCCCGCCTGAAAAACATCGTCCGCATTGGCGTTTTTCGCCCAGAAACGCTTGACCAAAGACAGAACCAGCCGCATATTGCCCACGATAAATTTTTTGCGCGCCTCTTCATCGCCCTCTTTGAGCCGTCTCATCAGTTCGTCGCTCTCTTTTGCGGAAAGAAGGGGCAGTCCCGCCGTATCTACGCCGCAGATTTCCACTTTGCTCAGCATACTTTTTTCACCTCCACGGTGCGCGCCTCTGCCGCACAGAATGAGTATGGGCAACGTAAAACTTTTTATACGCACGCAAAAAGCACAAAAAATATGCGGCCCCCCAGAAGGCAACCCAGTTGAACAATTAAAATTTCCCGTAATATAGGCGGAGCCGGGCAAAGTGCTCGACTCTTTTTCGTATTAAGTCACCATGTATTACTACAAACCAAAAAAGGAAGGCATACAATGAACGACAGTTTCCCCCTTTCCGAATTTTTGCGTTTTCGGTTTGGCTATCGTAGCATAGTTCCTCGCGGAAGTAAACGGCGGGCAAATTGCCGCTTAAAACTTGCATATTCACTATCCGCAGCCGGGCAAGGTTTCCTTGCCCGGTTTTTTCTTTTATCTGCAAATCAAAAAACGTCTATGCACCAATTTCCCCTTTTTCCGTTGACTTCCGCAATCAATATTCAAAAAGAATCCCGCCCGTTACCGTCCTATGCTTCTCTGCCTTCGCCGAAACCGGCAATAAAAATTCGGAGGTGTAAACCAAAAATGAAAAAAGTAGTGTTTGCTGTCACAAAGCAAGGAAGGTATGAAAATACCAAGACGACAGGTGTCGGGTATATCACAGATACCGATCTCATTACCGCCTGCATAAGCAAAAGCGGGAAGCCGTATATCCGGGTGTTCGAGGACTGCGTAAAGAATTGCCACGCAATTTCAGGCAGGGATAACGAATACCGCGGCGCGCACTACGAGATCCGTGAAATCGAGTTCGAGAAGAAAACATCGAGCGGCGACAGCACCGGCTATGAAAAGCGCGAAGTAGAATTCAACTATTCCATCTGGTACAAAATCACCGACTAAAAAATCTGAAAGGAGAATTTCATATGAACAAATTTTATCTCAAAGAATTCCAGCACTTCGACGGAGAAGACGACGTTATTTTCAACATCGTCGAACTAAATGCCGACAGCAACAAAATCACCGTTGCCGTCACCAAATGCGGAAAAATTTCCGTAACCGAATATGACCTGTTCACCGATGAAAACGGACTGTACTTCGAGTACGGCGTTGCCGGTCAGGAACATATCCACATCGACGACTTCAAGGAGGCAGACTGATGGAAAATTGTAAAAAGCACAGCAAACTTCTCTGCTTGCAATGCAGGCATTTCGATCACTGCGATGTTGCCAAACGCTGCGACGGCGTCTGTTATGAATGCGACATTAGATGACAAATGAAATCAAAATTGTAATAGGCTCGTGGGGTTCATATACCGCCTGCAACGATCGGGCGCTCGGCTCGGGATGGCTTTGCCTCAACAATTATTCCGACTGGAACCAAATAGCCGCAGCTCTCAAAAAGCAGGGCTTTGACCTCAACGGTATAGATGCGGAACTATTCGTGCAGGATATAGACGGTCTCCCCTCTGGTGGAGAAAACTGTGACTACATAAGCCCGAAAGAACTCTTTGAAACGCTCAAAGAGAGCGGCATTCTGCACAGTGAACATCTCTATACCGTCCTCTGCGCCTATTTGGAAGTACGCTCTTTCCGGGAATTTACCGAACGGGTGGAAAAATTCGGTAACAACTGGGACGATGACATCTACATTTACGAAAACTACGACTGGGAAGATTACGGCAAAGAACTGTTTGAAAACAGCGACAGGCATCTCGATGACGATCTTACGGATTATTTTGACTTTGAAGCATACGGAAAATCGTTCGGTTTGAGCTGCGCCGAAGAATATTCGGGCGGCATCATTGAAATTTTATAAGGAGGCTTTATATGAAAGTATATCTTGTTAAGTTGGACTGGTCCACGGAGGACGGCAACGATGTCGAACTGACCGTTTTCGGAACCTATGAAAAGGCATACGCCAAATTCAAAGAACTCATCGAAAGCGAAAAGAACCCCGACAATTCCTGGGTCGGCGAGCTCAAATGGGAAAATGGTATCCCGAAAGACGACAAAACAGAGTTTGACTTCCTCGACCGCCGCAGCGATACCGACGAAACCGAATGTTATTGGTTAATTCAAGACACTTGGGATTATTACATCCATACCTTTATCTCTATCGAAATTAAGGAGGTCTTATGAAAAATACTAAAGAAGTAAAAGCAATCCTGACCGCAATATTTGTTATCAACAGGACGGGCGGACACGAGGATAAGGACATCTCCCTCATCCTCGATTATGCGTTCCGCCGGCTGTTCGGCGCGAATACGAATTTACTGCTCCTCGCCTGCCTCGGCAAAACCAAAGAACAGGTCATGCCCGAAGTCATGCAGGTACTAAGGGCAGACACGCAATACGAAAAATATTTGGAGGGATACCGAAAATGACGATCCGGGAACTTCATCGCAAAAGTTTCAATGACGCTGCACAGGAACTTTCCGAAAGCGACGACCGCATCACAACTTACGAAACGTTGAAAGAATTCGCCAAAGAAAATATAGACTGCGACCGGCTGTTTCTGGCTATCCATATCCTAAAAGCAATTTGGGAAAACACCGCGGACTACTATGACTACGATTATTGCATGGGAACGCTGGATGCGCCTTCCCCTCTCTTAGTCATTAAAGACCTTGAAGAATATTGCGAACAGGAGGAAACACGCAATGAAACCATTTAAGACGCAGGCGCATATCCACTCCCTCGGCGGAGCAATAGACAAAATAACCGTCCTCGATATAAGAGAGGACGGCAAGCAGACAATATATATCGCAGACTATCGCGGAGTGAAATGCTCTGCTATTTTTAACCCTTTCAACTGCACTTACTATGCAGACGACGTATACGGGAGGATAAAAAAATGAGGCGAACTATTTTTTACTACTATAACCGGCACGCCGGACTTGTATTCCGGTACAGCGACTCGAACGGCAATTACGCTACCCGTAGCTATATGTTTTATACTTTCCGCGAAGCCCTGCGGAGGTTCCGCAAGGAGTTCGGTTTGGAACATAAGCCTATCACGCTTGTTGACTTATATAAGGAGCCGCTCATATGCTCGACGAAATCCAAACAATGATCTGGGAGGCACTCGTTAAGGAGAACGGCGAAACCGTCGCCCGCCTGTTTACGAACTACTACGGCAACCAACTGCTCGATGAGGACTTTTTAGAGTTCTTAAAGCAGGAAGATATTATCTGACAAGGAGAAAAATTCATGAAAAATTTATACCGCGAACTGAAAAACAGACAGCAGAAAGAAATGGACACCTTTCCTCTCGGCGCCTGTTTCAGCAAGGAGCAGTTTGCCGACATGATGCAAAACTGGGGCCTGACCGAAAACGATACGGACAAAATCTATTCCATAGGCTTCGGTTGCTATATCCGTAAAAGCGACCATGCCGCTTTCCACGAAATGCTCGACAGGCACGAGCGGGAACGAAAAGAAGCCATCGCCGCAGACAAGACCGGCGACGGGTATATTTATCAGATGTTCCTTGCCGAACTTTCCGACCATGAATACTGCATCACTTACGACTATGAAGATACCTTCAACGCGCTGGGACTCACCGTCGAAGAAATCAATGCGGACAAACGGCTTTTGCGCGGTTTGCAGAAAGCCACCCGAGAATACCTGAAACATTGCGAGGACTACTGAAATGAGAGACGAAGCTATCATCTTTTTTGACAACACGGACGACTACTCCAAATACGACGAAGCAGAACAGGCCGTTTACGAATCCTTCCGTGAAAGTCAGAATTGGACGAGTATCGACGACGTTCCCAACGATATGGTCTGGGATGAGATCTCTTTACAGAACGAGGCGGAATGGGAATATTTTTCCGACGCGTTCAAACGACTGCTAGAAAAACACACCTTTCTCGTCACGGGTACCTGCGGCAGATGGAACGGCCCCTGCGAGGGCGGGAACTTTATAACCGACTGGAACGATTTCCGCTCTTTCATTCAGCATCTCGACACGCTGAAAATTTACGAGCAAAACGGGCATCTGTACATAGAGGGCTATCATCACGACGGACATGATAGCTATGAACTCAAACGCCTTACGGACAAAGGTACGGAATACGCGGACAAGCATTGCTTTGCGCACGACAGGGCGCTCCACCATAGCATTATGAACAGCAATTTCTTTTCAGCCCTGCCGCATTTCTCCGATTTTATCTACGGAAAAGCACATGAAACCAAACCTGCATAATCCTTACGGCTACAAGGTGTGTTACAGGGAACGCCGTTCCAAAACGATCGTCCGCTATTTCATCGTCCATAGTTATAAAGACGCCGTTTCCGTAAAACAGGGATATATCCGTTACCCTCCCCGCGAACGGGAAACGGACAGACAACTCAATAGACCGACATGGCTCATCCTTCCCATTACAAGGAAAGAAGTCTTGCGCGGTATCTGGCGGGAATGCCCTTTTTAGGGCGATTCCGTCTTTTTTTTATTAAAAATCTTACAAGGAGTAATCTTATGCCGAAATTAAATCTCGAAACGAAAAACAAGGCGCAGGAACTCATTAAAGCGTATCTCGAAGAAAACGCTTCCGAAATCCTCGCCGAAAAGATAAACAACGGCGTCCGTATCCCAAAAGACGGCAAGACGCTAATCAGCAAAAAGACACTGGACGGCTTTATATCTTACGCGACAGGAGAAGCCAGGAAAATTTCCGAAAAGGGCGCAAGCTCCGCATGCGTCGGACAATCCATTGTTTTCGGCTGGGCGGTACACTTTTTTGAGGAGGATAGCATCGAAGGCACGCTCTATAACGAGGACGGCACGGAATACAAATCGCCGAAGCCCGTTGCAAAAACGAAGCCAGCCGTTTCCTCTCCCGCCCCTGCCGCGCCGAAACCAAAGCCGCAGATGTCGCTCTTCGATATGCTCGACGCGCCGTCCGAAGCGCAAAAAACGCCTACCGTTCCAGCAGTCTCCGAACCGGAGGAACCAGACGAGCAGGATATTCCCGACGACGAAGACGACGAAGAACCGACTGAGGAAGAAAAGCAGGAAGTCCTTGCCGAGCTTGCCGAAGAAGAACTGGAAATCGAAAAGAAAAACATTCCCAAGCCCTCAGGCTCTCCCCTTTGGCAAAACTATACTGCTTTGCAAAGCAAGTATCCCAATCATATCCTCGCTTATCGCGTCGGAGATTTTTACGAGGTTTTCGGGGATAATGCAAAACTGCTTGCAGAGCCTCTCGACCTTACGCTTACAAGCCGCGACTGCGGACTTGCCGAGCGCGTGCTTATGGTCGGTTTCCCCTACCATGCCGCAGATAATTATATCTCTAAAGCCGTAGAAAACGAACTGAAAATCGCCGTCGCAGAATCGTTTGACGAGCCCGTCAAGCTATACGAACAGCAAACTACCCCTTCTTCACCTGCTCCTGTCGATGACGGCAAGCACTGGGTGGACGAAAAAACGTATATCGACGAGGACGGCGTGGTGCATAACCTCGACGGAGAAACCGACGACGAACCCGAATTCGATATGTCCGCATTCGATACGGAAGCGCTTGCAATTTTAGACGAACTGCTCGGCAATCAGATAGAACTGAGGTAACGACAATGAACGCAAATTATATCAGACCTATTCCGAAGAGAATAGAAAAACGCATCCTTAACTATGACGCCAAACACAACACCTATACTGGGCTGCGCTTTTATGCCTACCTTACGACGATACAAAAAGAACTCGTCAAAATAACCGTAGCTATACGCAACAAGGGAAAAAAGACGCGGCTCATAAAGCAGGTCGCAATACACGGCGTGTATTCGGACAAGTGTCTTGTACGGGATATGGAATATAGCTTTATGGGCAATTACCGCGTCGGTTGGTATGACGAAGGAATCAAATATCCTTACAACATGCGTCCGTTCTACAACGACGGCATATGGTATGCCGTGGACTTCAAATACTATAATCCGTGGACGCACGTCATCAATCCACAGTTTGCGCTTACACTTCCCGAATTCCGTTATTCCGCCGTTGATATCCAGAACCCGCCCTGCATCATAACCTATCTTCGCACCTATATAAAATACCCGCAGACGGAATACCTTGTGAAAGCCGGTCTCGGCAAATATGTCGGCAGCACGATGATATTGAAGAAGATAGGCAGCGACAAATGTTTCCGCAAATGGCTTATGACACACCGTGAAGAATTGATAAGGCATCATCATTATGTGGACGTCGTATTGCGCGCATACAGGACGGGAAAGCCGCTTGAAACATTGCAGGCATACCGCGAAGCGAAAATAAACTTACGGAACAACAGTGCGCTTGCGCCCATACGCGAATTTTTCAAAGGCACAGATCAGGAACGTTTATTCGATTACATTGCCGAACAAAAAACCAATGTCAATACCTATCTCGATTATCTCAAAGCCTGCAATTACCTCGGTCTGGATATGTCGCTGCCGAAAAACCGTTTCCCGCACGATTTCAGATACTGGCACGATATGCGTATCGACCAATACGCCACGGCGCGGGCGGAAGCAGACAGAAAGGCAAAACAGGAACTCTACAAAAAATTCACCGCCGTTGCAGAAAAATATCTGCCGCTCGAACACGATAAGCGCAGCGCGTTTATCTGTATCATCGCCCGCTCCCCCGCCGACCTTATCCAAGAAGGCGAAGCGTTAGACCACTGCGTAGGGCGGATGAACTACGACCAGCGTTTTGTCCGAGAGGAATCGCTCATCTTCTTCGTCCGTACAAAGGAACAGCCGGACACGCCGCTCGTAACGCTCGAATACTCGCTCCACAATCACAAAGTCCTGCAATGCTACGGCGAACACGACCACAAGCCGAGCGAAGACGTTTTGCACTACGTCAACAAAGTTTGGCTGCCATATGCCAACAGAACCATCAAAAAACTTGCCGCTTAAAAGGAGGTAACACTTATGGCAAACTATTTCAGGATCACAGCTTACCACCCGCAGAAAGATATCTGCGCCGTCCTCGACAGCAACGGAATGTTCGACGCTATCTGGCAGTTCAGTTCCTTCCTTGTACAGAAAGGTTTCAAAATTATAGAGGTCGGGAACGAACGGAAATTCCTCGACGGAGACTTCCACAAAGTCGAAGAAACGCACGATAAAATATTCCTACGCGCCTGCGCAAAGGGCAGCCCCGTTCAAGACGGCGCGCGCGTTACGGTCAACGGCAAATCTTACGAGGTAACAAAATGACGAAAAAGGAATATTGTACCGATTGCCCCACTATCGCCTATTACAGCGGTCTCGGCGGGCTGGAAGTAAAACACATCGAATACGGCATAGACGATCACGTCTATCTCGTGGCCGGCGCATGGAATGGCAAAAAGTCCTACCACAGACTCAAGATATGTTACGGCACAAAGTCTGTTTACGTCCGCCTGTTCGGTCGGCGTTGTCCTCTATCCGAGTTTATACGCGCTTAAAATTTTACACGGCTCGCCGCTGTCCGCGGCGGGCCGTTTTTATACTATTTTCAAAGGAGATCATCACTATGAGCTACACAATCATGTACGGAAAACAATTCCTCAAAACTTCTCGCGGCATTATCCCGCTTGCACTGCACGGCGACAACAATGTAACCGAATATGTCAGAGGCCGCGAAGTGCGCGAACGGCACTGGAGCGTATATGCAAACGATAAAATAGAATTTGCGCCCGACGAATACCTCGCATATCTGCAATCTTTCTGCGGCGACGAATACCGGGAGCATTTCTATGCCAACGGGAAATTCGTAAACGACAAAGGGCTTATCGCCTGGGCGAAGAACGGCATACGAGAGGCGCTCACCATCGAAGAGATACGAAAAGTAATTCCCGTTCAGTCCGTGACCTGTTATATCCTCGTCGGAATAACAGACTCTTACGAATCCCGCACGGAAGAATGGAGATACTGCAATACCACCGAAGAGCTTGAAAACTGGCTGGATACGGCGTACGCACGCGCGGAAGAACTCAAACCCGTTTCCCGCTATGCCGTCATCTGCCTCGCCCTTTACGGCAGAGAGCCGCTCTGTATTGCCGCGCGCAGGGAACCGGAAGGCAAAGTCATTCTCCGCATAGGCGCCGACAAATACCTCTCCAGGCTTTCACCGCATGGCTATTCTTTATCTCCCGATATTGCGCAGGCGCTCGTCTTTGACAGTCCCGCCGACGCGAGAAACGCCGTTGCACGCAGCGGACAATATCTGCCGCGTAAATTCCGTTTTCTCTCCGCGGACGTAAAGCGCCCCGCCAAACCCTACCGCATCAAAGCCTTCTTTCCCTCTTTTCCGCAGGGCATTTACATAAAGCGGCTCGGCAAGTATTCCCTGCGCTTCTGTCACGAGGAAGCCTATGCACTGAAATTTTCCTCCGCAAAACAGGCGCAGGAATATATCGACAAACTCGGCGACCGCTTCAAAGACGTTTCATACGCAATCATACAGTTAAAGGAGGCGTGATATGGCGCCTTCTTTTCTGTTTGACTTTACCGACAAGTCGCCAAACGTAACGATAACAGACATTCCGAAAAACACTTCGTCGTTGAACCTCCCACCAGACGAGCAGAAAAATCTTTGCCCCTACCCTATCCCGAAACTGGACGACATCGTAAAGGACATAGAGCACTCCGCCTATCATGTGGATAAACACAAATTCGTGTCGGACTTGTTCGAGTGCGGCGCCATTGCTATTTCCAATCAGGTCGACCTCGCACAGAAAGAGAAACGTGAAGAGCGGTATTTGCAGATCATCAATGGTTATACGCCCGACCTGCAAAGGAAACTTGCAGAG
>CAJFGA010000013.1 GCA_904374385.1 uncultured Clostridia bacterium
GTTTATGTCTATCTTAAATGCGTAAATTTCTCAAAGCAAAGGAGCATGCACCATGACAACCGCCGTTGTGGATGTGGGCGGGGGGCTCCGGGGCGTTTATGCCTCCGGAGTCCTAGACCGCTGTTTGGAGGATGAGATCCATTTTGATATTGGCGTCGGCGTGTCCGCCGGCAGCGCCAACATCGCTTCCTATATCGCAGGTCAGAAAGGGCGTAATTATCAATTTTATACGGAGTACTCCGCTCGAAAAGAATATATGAGCCTGCGCAATTTTTTATTTCGTAAAAGCTATATTGATATGGATTATGTATATGGCGTACTCAGCAATGACGATGGAGAAAACCCCTTGAATTACGCAGCGCTGACCGCCAACCCCACGGATTTTATCGCTGTAGCTACCGATGCCGAAACAGGTGTGGTGAAATATTTTGATAAAAGAGATATGTCTCTAAATCACTACGATATTTTAAAGGCTTCGTGTTCTATTCCCCTTGTTTGCCACCCTTATTTTGTCGGCGGCGTTCCTTATTACGACGGAGCTCTTAGCGATCCGATCACCATTGAAAAAGCTTTTTCGATGGGATGCGATAAGGTTGTTTTAATTCTGACAAAACCCAGGAATTTTCGCCGTACGCCGGAAAAAGATCGGAGATTGGCGGCGGGAATTCGTAAAAAATACCCCAAGGCCGCCGCTCAACTAGTGCAGCGTGCGGCGCGATACAACAGTGGGGTTGATTTGGCAGAAAAATATGAAAAGCAGGGAAAGCTTTTGATTATCGCGCCGGATGATACCTGCGGCATGGATACTCTAACGCGAAATTGCGAAGCGATGAAGCGCTTTTATGAAAAAGGCGTGCATGACGGGGGATATATCGCATCTTTTTTGAATTGATCTTGAAGGGGAAAAACAAAGTTTTTTCCGCTTTTTTGCCTTCCCGATTACTCGCCTTTGATGGCGCCGACGGGGCAGCCTTCTTCGCAGGCGCCGCAGTCAATGCAGACATCGGGATCGATCTGATACTGAGTATCGCCCTGAGAAATCGCGTTTACGGGGCAAGTATCCGCGCAAGCGCCGCAGGAGATGCAATCTTCCGAAATTTTATGTGCCATGACCTTCTACCTCCAAATAACTTCTTTTCAACGTGCAAAAGCAAACCTCTCCGCTTTTGCCGATTTTATTATAACATAAATTTTTACATTCGTAAAGATTTAGCGCGGGGATATTTTCAGATTTTTTCAACTTTTTTCTGCTGAAAAAGTCATAAATCCTTTCCCTCCGCCATAACAGGCACGTCAATCGAGCAGATCTTTCAAATCGTCACTCACTTTATCGTCCGCCTCTTTTTTGCCGCCCTTAAAGCGTACCTCTTTGAGAGGAAAATCTTTATAGACGAGGCTGCCGTCCTTTTCAATTTTGACGCGCAGCGTCTGTTTGAGCATATTTTCCCCGACGACGGTACCCTTGCCCTCGGGCGTGGACACTTCGCTGCCCATTTTCGGCATCTTTTTATAGATCTCGCTGTAATATTCGTTTTCGTAACTCAGGCAGCACATCAATCTGCCGCACAGCCCGCTGATCTTGCCGGGATTCAGCGAAAGCCCCTGTACCTTCGCCATTTTGATAGATACCTTTTTAAAATCAGGCATGGCGCCCGCACAGCAGCAGACCCGCCCGCAGGGCGCGATGCCGCCGAGCAGCTTCGTTTCGTCGCGAATGCCGACCTGCCGCAGCTCGATGCGGATATGGAATACGCCCGCGAGGTCTTTGACCAATTCGCGGAAGTCCACCCTGCCGTCGGAAGCGAAATAAAAGATCACTTTACTTCCGTCAAAGGCAAATTCGCAATCGATGAGCTTCATTTTCAGCCCGTGCTTGGCGATTTTTTCCTGCGCGATGCGCATCGCCTCCGGCTTGCGTTCGATGTTTTTGACGCGCTGCGCGCGATCCTTATCGGTCGCAATGCGGATAACGGGTTTGAGCGGCTGCGTCACCTTGCCGTCCTCTACCTCGCGGGGAAGAAAGGCGACTTTGGCGATCTCGATGCTCTTGGCGGTCTCTACGACCACTTCCATGTTTTCTTCGTATTGTACATTCTTTTGAGGGGCAAAATAATAAATTTTTCCGCCCTCTTTGAACTTGATTCCTATAACTTTCATCGTCCCTCCAAAATGCCGATAAACAGCGTCTCTAAAGCGGTGGCGAGGTTCGCATTGAACTTGAGATCTCTCTCCGTTTCGGCGATCTTTTCCTGCGCGCGCACGAGCGCGGCGGGTGAATAGCGCGCGGCGGCACGGGCGAGATACTCTTCCTGTCCGCGCGTGAGCAACAGATCTTTGCGCCCCAAACGCACCATGAGAATATCGCGGTAAACGAGGCGCAAAATGGTGAGGAAGGCCGCCGCCTTTTCCCTGTCGGCATATTTGCGCGCGCCCGTCACGGCAGACGATACGGAAAGGTTCATCGCAAACAAAACCGCTTCCTCCGTCGCCTTTTCTACGTCGCCCCCTTCGGCGAGCGACTGTGCCCTGCCCCACACGCCGCCCGAAACGGCGGCGATCTCCGCCGCATCTTTGCGGTGCGGATAGTCCTCGCGCAATTGTTTTTCTATCTCTCGATCGGTAAACCGCTGAAGATCCAACCGCTTTGCGCGCGACTTTACGGTGGAAAGCACGGCGAAGTCGTTGACAGCGCCCAACAGAAAACAGACGCTTTCGGGCGGCTCTTCCAAAACTTTCAGCAATTTGTTTTGCGCGCTCGCGTTCATATCCTGCACGCCGTCGAGCACGAACAGCTTTTTGTTCCCCTCGACAGGAAGGATATAGCTTTCATCCACCACCGTCCTCGCGTCGGCAACGGTAAATTTGCCGCCCGGCGGCGGCAAAATAATGCAGTCGGCATACATCTCGCGCCCGATCAGATCCTCCGCCCGGCGATCCGCCCCGAGAATGAGGCAGGCAAGTTCCTTTAAAAATCCGCGCAAATTGCGTTCGTCCGGGCAGACGAGCAGGTAGGCGTGCGACAGCTTACCCTGCAACGCGTCGCCCGCAACGATCTTATACGGTTTGCTTTGGCAGAAAATAGACATGTTGATCAACCGAAATAACCGCGGCTCTGTAAAAATTCGACGATGCGCGCACTCGTTTCGAACTTAGTGCCCGCGCAATCGATGGCGAACATGCGGTCGGGATAGGCGGCCAGCAGCGCTTTATACCCGTCATATACGCGCTTATGGAATGCCTCGCCCGCCTGCTCCATCCGATCGTTCGGATCGGCGCCGTGCTTGCGCGCAAAGGCGCGCGACGAGGGGATGTCGAGAAAAAGCGTCACATCGGGCATATAATTTTCGATCGCATACGCATTGATCGCCTTCAAAAAATCGAGCGAAAGCCCGCGCCCGTATCCCTGATATGCAAAGGAAGAAAAAATATACCGATCGCACAAAACGGTTTCTCCCCGCGCGAGGGCGGGCTGCACGGTGTCGGCAAGATGCTGCACGCGCGCCGCCGCATACAAGAGCGCTTCGCACTCGTCCGTCATTTCGCTGTTTTTACCGTCTAAAATAATTTTGCGGATCGCTTCCGAAATAGCGCCGCCGCCCGGTTCGCGCGTAAGGATATGCGGGATCCCGCGCAAAGTGAGCCATTCGGACAGCAGGCGCATCTGCGTGGATTTGCCGGCGCCCTCGCAGCCCTCGAACGCGATAAATTTACCTTTCATCTTTCGCTGCCTATTTTTATGACTTCGATCTTGCCGTCGACGATCCCGAAGGTATGCTTCGCATCTTCTAAAAGAGCGGCGGCTTGGTCGGTGATCTGCTCCCCCGCCACTACGACGGGCACACAGGGCGGCGTGACGCCCGCGTTGCGCGCGCAGATCCTGCCCGCGCTCTGTGCGACGGGAACGCTCTCCTTGCGGAAGGTGAGCGCCGTGAGATAGCTGAATTTTTTAATGCCCGTGACCGTTTCCGGCTTAGGCTCGTAGGTATCTTTCAAAGGCCGCTGCTTCGCGATGCGGCGGATCGCCCTTTCCAGGCGCGCGAGATGAGCCGCGCGCGTGAGGGGGGATAAATAAAAGAGGATATACCTTCCGTCATTCATTTCCGGATAAATGCGCCTTTTTTCCAACTGTTCTTCCGCGAGATAGGGAGAGATGCCCATACCGCCGAAATCGACGGCGAATTGCAGCGTTTCGCTCCCTTCATAAAAGAGGATGCCGCGCTTTTTGAGCCGCATTTTCATGAGGGAAAGTTCCCTTTTGAGCGCATCCGTGAGGGCGGCGCCGTGTTCGGCGAGATATTTGACGCCGTATTCGATGCTCGCCATGATCGGGTAAGAAGGGCTGGTCGTGCGAAACAAGCCGACGCCTTCGCGCAGATCGGAAAGGATATCTTCCCGGTTCGCATTGAGCAGCGCTCCCTGTGTGAGCGCAGGAAGAGTTTTGTGCGCGCCGTCCACCCACGCATCGGCAAATTCACCGGCATAGCTGTGCGCTCCGTCCGGATCGAACCGAAGATATGCCCCGTGCGCGCCGTCTATCAAAAACAGTTTGCCGTAGCGATCGCAGATCCTGCGGATCGCCGCATAGTCGGAAATGTTGCCGTAATAATCGGGAGATGTGACCAAAACGGCGGATACGTCTTTCTCTTTTTTGAATACATCTTCGATTTCTGCGGCCGAAGGCGGCAGCGGAATGCCGTCCAACTCGTTCCCCCTTAAGAGATACGGTTCGATGCCGAGCACGCCGCAGGCATTGTAGGCGCTCTTGTGCGCGCCGCGTGCCATGACGACTTTGCCTCCCCGACGCTTGACACAATACAGCATCGCCCAAACGCCCGAAGAGGAGCCGTCCGTCAAAAAAAAGCTGCGTTTTGCGCCGAGGATCTCCGCCACGTCCCCTTCCGCCGCGGAAATCAATCCGTCCGGATTTTCAAGACAGTCGGAAAAAGAGAGCTCCGTGATATCGAGCGCCGCGTCTTTAAAGAACGGAAAATGCTTTTTGTCCGCCTTATGCCCGGGCATATGAAAACGTGCCGGATGTATCCGCCTGTATTTTTTCAGCGCACCGTATATGAGATATTCCATGGCGCCCCCTTGTCGGCAAGGTTTATGATTCGAGATCGGCAAGCCTCGCGCTCTCGCGCACGAGATAATCGAGATAGGTGACCTGTTCGTAGCGGGAAGATTCTTCCTGCAAGCGGGTGTTCAGAACGATCATATTGACGGACTGCGCCGTCGCCGTCCCGTCCTCGCTGCGCGTCGTGGTGATCAAATGCTCTAAGCCGCGCACATTGCTCAGGTCAAAGGAAAAATATCCCTTTACCTGTTTCAAATCGTTGGAATCGACGGTGCCGTCGCCGTTTTCATCTTTCTCGCTCTGCACGGTCAAGTCAAGCGCGGTGACGGAAAGCGTACCGTTTTCGAGATAGCCGCGCACCCGCAGATAGGCGTCGCGCAGATTCGTAAGCCGGGCGCATTCCTCTTCCAGCCCCGCAACGATCTGCGATTCCTTTTTGCAGCGATTGTCTCCCGCAATGCGGGCGCGGAAATCCGTTTCCACCGCCGGCCTGTCCATATCGCCGTCCAGCCCGTCCGGATAATATCTGCCGAGATAGTTTGCGCAACTTGTCAAATAATCCTGCGTATTCGGGTTGGAAGCATCCGATCCGTAAGGAGGTTCCGCCTCTCCGCCCAGCCAAACGCAGGTGCCTATATAACTGCCGACGAACTGTTCGAGATCGGAAGTATAGATTGGCTGTTCGTTCTCGTCCACCTGGCCGCTGTTGTAGCGATAGGAACTGACAAACATGATGTCGCCCTGTCCCGCGCTGAAATGTGCGGGCAGCACGACGGAAACGGAATCGTCCGTCAGTTCATTGACAGAATAGTCGAGCGCATCGAAAGAAAGCGCGCCGTTTTCGTGCAGCTTGTTGAGGTCGCCGACAGCGCCGCTGTCCATCGTCACATTCGTATACACATACACTTCTAAAAGCTGCCCGGTCGTAGCGCGGGGGGCAAGGGTCGTAAAAAGCAATATCCAGACGACGACCACCACCGCGCAAAGCCCTATAATTTTGATCCAGTCGTAAGAGAGCATGTGCCCTAAACGGGTCTTTGTGATTTTTGCATCCATTCGTACAATGTTCCTTTTTACCGCGCTGCCGCGCGGCAGATCGTCATTTGATCTCTAAAATTTTGACCTGATAGTCGCCGCCGGGCGCGTGCACAGTGACCACGTCGCCGCACTTCGCCCCGATGAGCGCAGAACCGAAAGGAGATTCTATGCTGACGATGTTTTTATCCATGTCCGCTTCCATCGAGCCCATCAGCGTATATGTGTTCTCCTCTTCCAGATCGAGATCGTACACCTTCACCACGTTGCCGAAGTGCACTTTGCTGTTGTCGACGCTCTCTTCCATGACCTTGGCGTTTTTGATCATGTTTTCAAGTTCGCGGATCTCGCTCTCGTTGAGCGCTTCCTCGTTCTTTGCCGCGTCGTATTCCGCATTTTCGGAGAGATCGCCGAACCCGCGCGCCACTTTGATGCGCTCGGTGATCTCCTTCTTTTTCTCCGTCTGAAGGTAGCGGAGGCGCTCTTTTGCCTCGTCGTACCCCTTTTGCGTCATGATAAATTCTTCCGCCATGATAAATGCTCCTAAACTGAAAAATTACGCCCTTTTGCGTGCGGGCGGGCGCGCCCGTCTATTGTAAAATGAGTGATTCCGCCAAAAAAATGCGGAACCACTGCGCTCTATCGCCTGCATTATACTCTTTTTTTGCCGCATTGTCAAGCCATTGCCCGTCCGCACGGCAGGGTCAAAAAGTGTCTCGGATATACTTTTCGATGCGAGAGGTCGCCTTGTCGAGATTCGCCATGCTGGTCGCATACGAACAGCGCACATGCATCCTGCCAGCATCGCCGAACGCATCGCCGGGCACCACCGCTATCTTTTCCGCGCGCAAAAGCCCGTTTGCAAACGCTTCGCCCGTGACGCCGAGCCTTTCGGTAGAAGGAAAAACGTAAAAGGCGCCGCGCGGTTCAAAACAGGGCATCCCCACGCCGTTGAAAAAATCGACCATGAACCGCCTGCGCTTGTTGTACTCCTCGCACATCACCTCTACGGAAGCGAAACCGTCCGCAAAGCCGTCCCGCAGCCCTTCGAGCGCGGCATACTGCGACGCCGTCGGCGCGCATAACAGCGTATACTGGTGGATTTTAAGGATGGCAGAATCGATCTCCGCCGGAGAACAGATGTAACCGATGCGCCAGCCCGTCATGGCGAACGCCTTGGAAAAACCGTTGATGACGACCGTCCTTTCCCGCATACCGGGCAAAGACGCGATCGAAACATGCCTGCCGCCGTATGTGAGTTCCGCGTAGATCTCATCGGATATGACGAGCAGGTCGTGTTTTTGTATGACGGGCGCGATCGCTTCCAGCTGCTCCCTCGTCATAATGCCGCCCGTCGGATTGTTCGGATAAGGCATGACCAACGCCTTTGTTTTGGGCGTAATGACCTTTTCCAGCGCCTCGGGCGTCAAAATAAAGCCGTTCTCCTGCGAGCAATGCACAGGCACGGCAGTGCCCCCTGCCAACTGTACGCACGGAAAATAGGAAACATACCCCGGATCCGGCACGAGGATCTCGTCGCCCTCTTCACAGACGGCGCGCATGACGAGGTCGATGCCCTCGCTCGCCCCCACTGTGACGAGGATATTTTCGGCAGGATATTCGACGCCGAAGCGCGCCTGCATATAGCGTGAGATCTGCTCGCGCAGGGCGGGCAGCCCGCGGTTGCCCGTATATTGGGTATAACCGCGCTGGATGCTTTTGACGGCCGCGTTGCGGATATTCCACGGCGTAACGAAATCGGGCTCGCCCACGCCGAGCGAGATCGCGTCCTTCATCTCGGATACGATGTCGAAAAATTTGCGGATCCCGCTCGGTTTGAGATTTTCCGCCCGAGAATTGACAAATTTCCTCATGGCTGTACCGACAACCTCTTGCCGCCCTCATCCTCCGCATCGGCGACGGTCCCTTCGATCTTATACTTTTTGAGAATAAAGTGAGTGGCCGTAGAGAGCACCTCGTCCAGCGTGGAGAGGCGCTCGGTGACGAAGCGAGCCACTTCGCGCAGCGATTTGCCTTCGATAAACACCGCAAGATCAAACCCGCCGCTCATTAAATAGCAGCTTTTGACCTCTTCAAAGCGGTAAATTTCCTCTGCGATCGCGTCGAACCCGTTATTCTTCTGCGGCGTGACCTTGACTTCGATGAGCGCCTGCACCGTCTCTTCGGAAAGGCGCTCGCCGTTGACGATGGCGGTATATTTGACGATGATTCCCGCCTCTTCCATATGCGAGATAGCGGCGCACACCTCGTCTTCTTCCCTTTCCAACATCACCGCGATCTTGGCGGGGGAATAGCGGCAGTCCTCTTCAAGGATCTTCAAAATATCCGTTTCCAGCTTTTCCATATACACTCCTTACCCTACCGAGTCTTTTAAATAGTATATATTTTCAAAGAAAATATGTCAATTATATTTTTTCTTTTTGTTCCCGATTATGTCAATTATATTTTACTTTTCTGAAAATTTCAAGTATAATCAATAAAAAAATCCGTCAATCGGCGGAAGCAATCGGAGCGGCGCCATGAAGATATGGGCAAAGACTATCAAAGACGGCAAGATCCAACAGCAGATCATCTATGAAAATCCGGAAAAGCTGACCTATTCGCACTTTTTGGACTATCTGTTCGACATTTGCCATGAGATGGACATTTCTACGCCCGTTCTTTTAAAGACACACATCTTCAATTTTGCGAAATTCAATCATGTACGCTTTCTGCCGCGCGACTTTGTCGAGCCAATCGAATTCGACTATTTATTGCTGGAAAACATCGTCGTATAAGCAATTTTAGGGGCGTGGCGGCAGATTCGTTCGTTGTTTTTTCGGCCCTTTACGAAAATTCTGGCGGCTGCCGTGCTTTTTCGATTCTGCCCGGCAGCCGCCCGAAAAGATCTACACGTCATATACCAAAAACGGTGCCAATGCCGTTTTTTATTTGACAAGCCTCGCCCTTTTTGCTATCATATCTTGCGGTAGGTTTTCGGAAAACACTACCTAAAAACAACCGAGGTAACTGAATAATGAAAAGATTCACCACCAAGACGCTGTGCAGGGCGGGCATCATTGCCGCGCTGTACGTTGTACTCACCTGGCCGCTCGGCGCGCTTGCATTCGGCACGCTGGGCTTTCAGATCCGCCCCGCCGAAGCGCTGACCATGCTTCCCCTGTTTTATCCGGAAGCCATCCCCGCGCTGTATGTGGGCTGTTTGATCGCCAACATCATCACGGGCAACGCGTGGGACATCGGATTGGGCAGTCTGTGCTCGCTCGTCGCGGCGTTGCTCACGTTTCTGACAGGCAAACTAATCAAAAACACCCCCCTCAAATTGACCGTCGGCGGACTGTTCCCCGTGCTGGTCAATGCATTCGTCATCCCGCTGGTACTCCTGTTGGGCGGCAGCGCCTATGCGGGGTATTGGTTTATGTTTGCGTCTTTGCTGGTGACGCAATCCGTATGGGTATACGGGCTGGGCGTGCCGCTGTATTTCGGCATCAGGGCGCTGCGCGCCAAGGGCATTTCCGCCTTTACCGACAATGTTTCGGGGGAGCGTTTGGCGCAGAACGCGACAAAAACGGAACACCATACTAACTGAATGAATACAATAAAGGGCGCCTCCGCTTTCCGAAGAGGCGCCTCTTTTTATCATAAACGTCCGCAGGCAAGCCTGCGGACGTTTCCGTTACCAAATTTGTATCGACCACCAATTTTTAGAGATGCCGAACCCGAGCATCATGATGAGCATCAACAGCCAATCCAAAAAGATGGGCACGCCCAGCCCGATATCCAAGCCCAAAAGCACTTTGTCGGGGATCTTTTCCAACTTTTTCATGAGCGGTTCAAAAATAAACCGCATAAAGAGCATGACGCCGACGGACAATCCCAGCGCCGTCGGGACGCTCGTATATTTCGTAAATGTGAGCGGAATACCCGTATAATCCCAAAGCACCACGCCGGAGACCCACTCGACAAATGTGCCGAACAGGATCTCGCCGAAAAAGATAAAGGCAAACAAGATCAAAAAATAGCAGATATGCTTCGCCGTTGCCGAAAGTTTACTCTCCTTTTTGAAGATCCTCCAACAGAAAAAGCGCATCTCTTTCGGCGTGCCGATGAGTACATACATGGCAAACACGGCAATGCCGTACGCAAACAAAAAGGGCAAGATCTGACGGCGGCTGTTGATCACGCCGTCGCGGAACAGGCGGAAAAGATTTTCCACCACGAACCCGACGAACGACATGATGATGCACAGCAAAAGCAGCGGAAGCAAGCGGTAGCGGAAAATTTTGACCGCAAAAATACCGCGGCGGGGCTTTTGCGTACCCTCAGCCGATGCGGGAACAGATCCGGCATTCCCCTCCCCCGTCCCTTGCTGCACGGCCGCTGCCTCCTCTTCGACGGAACAATTCTTTTCGCCGTCAAGCGGGGCAGTATTTTTTTTGTCCTCGATGCTCATAGACTCCTCTTCGGCGCGCATTTTTTGCCATTATACCATAAAAACGGAAATATTCCAACCACTGAACCGTCCAAAAGAAATTATTAACGAAATTTTAACAATTTATTGCGCTCTAAAGGGATCACATTCCCGTTTTTTATGCGGCGCATCGCGGCGACCGCCAGCATACAGGCAAACGGCGCCGCCGATAGGATGAGAAAAGAGGCATTCAGCCCGAACGACTGCGACAGAGCGCCTGCCGCGGCGGGCAGCACCGCCGCGCCGAGATCGGACGCCACGGCGAGAGAAGCGATCAGCCGTCCGCCCGCACGGGGCAGATTTTCGGATGCGGCGGTCATCGTTCCGGGAGAAAGAATGCCGACAAACAGACCGCAAGCCGCCGCCCCCGCGAAAGAGAATGCACCCGTGCACAGCGCCGCGCAGAGATAGCATACAAAGGTGGCGGCGCCTGAAAACAGAAGCACCGAAAAGGGAAAGGCGGCTTTCTTCCCTGCCAGCCGAATATAGAATATGCCGCCGATGCCGAGCAGTGCGGCAAACGCCGCCGTACCGAAAAATTCGCCGCATTCTGCAATATGTACCGTTTCGTAAAACAGGGCGCTCGCCCATTGATTCATGGCGACTTCCGCCCCGTGGCCGAAAAAAATCGCCGCGAGCGCGAGACTGCAGAAAATACCGAAATTTTTCTGCACGGAAGAAACATTTTCCTCCAAAAAAGCGCGCGAGGGGGAAGTTTTTTCTTCGGCATGCGCCCCGGCGCTATCCAAATCGGCGCGCAAGATGAGTAAAAATGCCGCCGCGGGCACGAGCGCAAAAAAGAACATCGCAAAATTCCATCGCCCGCAACAGACGGTCATATAGCCATACAAAAGGATCGCCAAAACAGCCTGCGCCCAGGCATAGGCTGTGTGCAATAGGCAGATGGAGACGGGCGCGCCGCGCGGAAGACTGTCCGCCACATCGGAAAGGACAACTTCGAGCATGCCCCCCGAAAAGGCGAATACGGCAGTCGCCGCGGCAATGCCGCCGTACAGTGCGCCGCCCGTAAAGAGGAGGGGCACACAGCCGTAAAAAGCGAGTCCCGCCGCGCTGGCCGCTGCGGCGGCCAGCGCGAGTTTTTTGCGCGAAAAACGGTCGATCAGCAGGACGAGCAGTACGTCGGCCAGCATCTGCGCCCCGAAATTGACCGCCGTCAAAAGGCCGAGCTGCAGAAAAGAAAAGCCGTACAGGTCGGCAAAAGGCACGAACAGCAGAGCGGTCACGTTGGTGATGACCGCCTGGTTGGAAATGCCCGCCAGACATGCGGACAGCGTGCGGCCGTACTTTCTTTGGTTCATCCCGCCACCTCTGCCGTAAAAACACTTTCACGATCATCATATGCCGAAAAATCGCATACGGTGCATCTGCGCACGACCTGCACGGACGATCACCGTCCGGCGGGGAATTTTATGTTTTTTGCATTCGGCTTGACTTATTCGCAAATTTTTGCTACTATAACCGCATGGAAACGATAGAACAGGTGCTGCATTCACATCACTTTCTCGCCATCGGGGAACAAAACCCGAAGGTCAAACAGCTCAAGGGGATCTTGTCCAATTCCAAACCCAATCCGCATAAACTGTTCGTTGCGGAAGGCATTTGGATCCTGAAAATGTGCGAGCAATTCAAAACGCCGATCGATTCGCTCTTTCTCTGCCCCGAACATATCCGCACGAGCGAGGCGGCAGCGCTTGCCGACAAGCTCACCGCGCGCGCAGAAAATTTGTATACCGTATCCGCCAAAACGTACGAAAAGCTTTCCGAACGCGACCGCCCCGACGGATTGATGGCGCTCGCCGCCCTCCCCTCTTTCGACATCGCTGCCTTTCATCCGCCCGAAAATGCCGTGATCTTGATTTTGGACGGCATTGAAATCCCGGGCAACGTGGGCACCATGCTGCGCATGGCGGACGGCGCGGGGCTGGACGGCGTATTTTTATGCAACCGAAAGGTGCGGCTGACCCATCCTAAACTAATCAAGGGCAGCCAAGGTGCGATCCTGTCTGTGCCCGTATTCGAATTTGAAAGCGTCGCCGCCTGCCGCGATTGGCTTCAGTCGCACGGATTTACCGTTTACCTTGCCGATACGCGCGCGCCGCGGTATTATTTTGACGAGCCGTACGGCAGCAAAACGGCGCTCGTAATGGGTAGCGAACGGTACGGCATCACGCGCGAATGGTACGGCGGCGATCACAAGATGGTCGCCATCCCCATGCTCGGAAAATGCGATTCCCTCAACGTAGGCGTTGCCGCCACGGTGCTCTGCTACGATGCGAGCATGAAAAATAAGATGAAACAGCGGAATTAAATTGCCATCAAAAGAAAAATGCGCCGTCAGCTCGGCGCATTTTTCATGCATAGATTAAAGGTCGTCGGCATCCTGTACGGGTTTTTCGCCGTCCTCCGGCGTACCCGTATAGCTGCCGTTCACGTCATAAGGGGAACGCATCGCCCCCTTTTGTGCCCTTTTCTTCATCCTTATTCCTTAGACTTAGCGCTCGCTTTCGCGCCCTTCGCCGTGCTCTTAGAGCAGCACCTGCCGCTCGAAGTGTTCTTGGAATTCTGCGCCTGTTTGGACGCGGAAGAAGTTTCCTTGCTGTTTTTCATGATTTTTCTCCTTATTTGTTGTCAAAAGGTAAGTGTATCTCTACGAAGCCCTGGCTCGCCTTGCACAGCGGGCAGATGTGCCACGCCTCATTGGACGTAGCGCGATAGCCGCATTCGCTGCATACCCAAAGCGTCGGCTTGTCCCGCTTGTACAGCGTGCCGTCGCGGAAGGACTCGTAAAGATAATTGAACACGATGTTATGCTCCTTTTCTACCCCTGCGACGCGATGAAACAGCGCCGCTATATCGGCAAATCCTTCCTGTTCGGCCTCCGCCGCAAAGGCGGGATAAACCTCTTCGAATTCCGCGCGCTCATCATTGGCCGCGAATGCGAGATTTTCCTCCAGAGTTCCGAAGTGAAACGGATAGCCTGCGTTTAAGTCGATATTTTCCGTGCTGCCCGCCTTTTGCAGGAGCGTATTGAAAAAACTTTTCGCATGATACGTTTCGTTCTTTGCGATGGTGCGTATGGTATCGGCTAAAACCGCATACCCTTCCGCGGTGGCGAGCTTTGCGATCAGCTGATATCGCATACCCGCCTGGCTCTCTCCCGCGAACGAACGGGCAAGATTGGTAAAAGTTTTCGTCTGCTTAAACTGCATTGCGTCATCCTCCTTACGCCCTTTATTATGTCCGCACTGCCCGCGGCGCATACCTGCACGGGGAAAGGAAATTTCTGCCGATTCATTTTTTTGCTGTTTAACCGAGGAATTTTTGCCGATCTAATTTTCCCTTTCGTCCCTTTCGGCAAAATGCCGCGGCGGCCCGTACCGCCGCATAAACAAAACGCCCCGTGCAATCTGCACGGGGCTCGCTATTCGCGCTTAGAAGTTCGATCTATTGAAGTCCGCCGTCGTAAAACCTGTCCCTCTTATAAAAGCACAGGCACATGGCACGCACAAAATTCGCTCCCGCGCCGAACAAAAACATGAGCGTGAGAGAAGCCAGCCCGAACGTCCAGCACAGGACGGCAAAAACGGCGAGGATCATGAGGAAGGAGAGCCATGCCCAACACCTGTGCCATGCGCGGAACTGAATCTTGCCCCCCAAACTGAACAAAATGGGAAGGCTCAATACGAGGCAGACCGCATATGCAGGAATGCCCCACTGCACGACAAAGCGACAGACATTGACGCACATACCGTTGATCAGTTCGCTGGAAGCATAGCTGTGCTCCCCGATGACGGAGAGGACCCCGGCAAACCCGCGCACACCCGAATCCGTCTTGTCGAAGAGATATAAAATCCCTTGATAGCCGCGCATAACACCGCCGAAATCATCCAGCCCGCCGCTGACCCATACGAGCGAAAACATCGCGATACTCAATGCAAGAAGCAACGTGCACAGGAATGAAATGACGATACGATTGACGCTGCGGCGCCTGCCGGACCGGCGCACATGCGTCAAAGCAGGTTCCTGCCGGGCAGCGGAGCGCTGCGGCGCATATACTCCCTCCTGCACAGGCGGCGCGATATAGGAAGCGGGCAGGGGCTGAACGCCCTGCTGACGCGTGCCGTGCAGCCGTTCGACCTCGCCCTGCAACACGCGGACCTCCCCTTTGAGCTGCGCCACTTCGCTCAGCAGTTCAAAGCGTTCGCGCGGACCGCCCGCCGATTCGCGCACGGGCGTTTCCTGCACGGGGGGCGAAGGCGGTGCATCGGCACTTTGCGGCGATGAACGGGCGATTTCTTCGCGCCTGTAATTCTTCAGCGTACTCTTCATTTCGCGGAGAACGTCGTCCATGTCCTCTTCGAATAAAAATCCGCAGTAAGGGCACCGGACTTTTCCGTCATCCGTCTGCTGTCCGCAATTTTTACAGATCTTCACGATACCATCAACCTCGTCTGTTATTGCGGGGCGCCGCCCCGCCGGGTTATGACAATTCTATTATAAGCGTTGCGCGGCAAAAAGTCAACCCCCGCGCTCCCCTTTGAAAGCCGTCACTTTTTGTTAAAATTGTCTTTTAAAGAGACGATCTCGGACAAAACGAGCTTTCCGTTTTCCGTACACTTTTTATAATATCCTGTGCGCAAAAGCTGGAATGCTTTGCCCTCTTCCGCCTCCCCAAGGTAGGGTTCCGCTTTGGCAGAAACGATCTTTTCGCTCTTTTCGTTCATGCGCTCGGAAAAATCCTGTCCAGGGTAAGCGGCGTCCTTCAATAAACTTTCATACTGCCGCACTTCCGCATCGCAAGCCCTGTCTGCATTCACCCATTGAATGACGCCTTTGACCTTGATGCCGCTCGTATCGTTGCCGCTATGGCTTTCGGGCACATACGAACAAAGTACTTCTTTGACACGTCCGTCCTCGCCGAAAACGACGTCGTCACAATGAATGATATATGCATTTTTGAGGCGCACATAGCCGTCTTTTTTGAGACGGAAATATTTGGGCGGAGGATCTAAAGAAAAATCAGCGCCGTCGATATACAGGTGTTTGCCGAACAAAACTTTACGCCTGCCGGAAGTTTCTTCCATCGGATTGACGTCGAAATCCAGCTCTTCCTCCCCCTCGTAATTGGTAAGCGTGAGCTTTACGGGATCAAGCACCGCCATGGCGCGCTCGGCATGGGCATTCAAATATTCGCGGATGCACGCTTCAAAATAAGAATATTCGCACTCCGACTGCGCCTTTGCAACGCCGATGCGGGAACAGAAATCGCGCACCGCTTCCGCCGGCACGCCGCGGTTTTGCAGGCCCGCGAGCGTGGGCATGCGCGGGTCGTCCCACCCATGCACAAAGCCCTCTTCCACCAGTTTTTTGAGATAGCGCTTGCTCATCACCGTATTGGTGATGTTCAGCCGCGCAAACTCGATTTGGCGGGGTTTCGGATCAAAGCCGAGGGTAATACCCACCCAGTCATAGAGGGGGCGGTGATCCTCGAATTCGAGCGTACAGAGGGAATGCGTGACGCCCTGCAAATAGTCGCAGATGGGGTGCGCATAGTCGTACATCGGATAGATGCACCACTTATCCCCCGTGCGGTGATGTGTTGCATGCAAGATGCGGTAAATGACGGGATCTCGCATGTTGACGTTGGGGGAAGCCATGTCGATCTTGGCCCGCAGACACTTTTCCCCGTCCTGATACTTGCCCGCCTTCATCTCTTCGAAAAGTTTTAAGTTTTCTTCGGGGGAACGGTTGCGGTACGGGCTTTCCGTACCGGGCTCGGTCAGCGTCCCGCGAGTGTTTTTGATCTCCTCTGCCGAAAGATCGCACACGAACGCCTTGCCCTCTTTAATGAGGCGCACGGCATATTCATAGATGGTATCGAAAAAATCGGACGCATAGCACTCGCGCGCCCACTCGTAACCAAGCCAATGGATATCGCGGCGGATCGCGTCGACGAATTCCGTCTTTTCCTTGGAAGGGTTCGTATCGTCAAAAAACAGGTTGCACTTGCCCCCGTATTTGAGCGCAGTGCCGAAGTTGACGAACATGCTCTTCGCGTGCCCGATGTGCAGATAGCCGTTCGGTTCGGGCGGGAAACGCGTTTGAATGGCGGTCACTTTGCCCGCGGCGATGTCCTCGTTGATAAACTGTTCGATAAAATTCGTCGCTTCGGGCAATTCCCTTTTGATGTCTGACATATGTTTATACTCCCATACGATGGAAAATGATAACAAAAATAGTTTTTCGACGCGATCAGCTCAGCCCCACGATCTCGCCCTTGTCGTCTATGTCGATATGTTCGGCGGCGGGATGTGCGCCCAGCCCCGGCATCAGCATGATGTTGCCCGCGACCGCAACGATAAATTCCGCTCCGCCCTTGACGATGATATCGCGCACATGTACCGTAAAGCCTTCCGGCCTTGCCAATAGCTTTGCATCGTCGGACAGGGAATACTGCGTTTTGGCGATGATAACGGGCCATTTTCCGTATCCGCGCGCCTCCGCTTCGGCGATCTTTTCGTCGGCAAGGGCGGAATATGTGACGCCCGCGCCGCCATAGACGCGCGTAACGATAGCTTCGATCTTCTTTTTAACGGGATCGTGCAAGTCGTACGCATAGGCGAGCTCGCTCTTTTGCTCCGCTGCGGCAACGACCGCTTCGGCAAGTTCCCTGCCCCCTTCGCCTCCCTGCAAAAACACATCTGTAAAGACGGCTTTAGAGCCCGCCGCCGCGACGCTTTTCATGACAAATTCGATTTCGGCGGGCGTATCGCTCGCAAAGCGGTTCATCGCGACAATGACGGGTTTATGATATACTTGTTTGATGTTTTCGATATGTTTATACAGGTTTGGCATGCCCGCTTCCAGCGCGGCAAGGTTTTCCTCGGAAAGGGTCGCCTTATCGGCGCCGCCGTGCAGTTTGAGCGCTTTGACCGTCGCCACGATGACGACGCAGTCTGGCTGGATGCCCGCGACGCGACACTTGGTATCGAGAAACTTTTCCGCGCCGAGATCGGCGCCAAAGCCCGCCTCCGTCACTACATAATCTGCCAGAGAGAGGGCGGCGTACGTCGCCATGACGCTGTTGCAGCCGTGCGCGATATTCGCAAACGGCCCCCCGTGCACGATGGCAGGCGTGCCTTCGAGCGTCTGCACGAGATTGGGTTTGATCGCGTCTTTCAAGAGGGCGCACATGGATCCCTCCACCTTCAGATCGCGCGCAAAGACATATTCGCCCCTTTTATTTTCGCCCACGATGATGTTGCCTAAACGCCTTTTTAAGTCTTTCAAAGAGGTAGCCAAGCACAAAATCGCCATCACTTCGCTCGCGGCAGTGATTTCGAAATGTTCTTCCCGTTCGACCCCTTCTCCTTTCTGCCCGACGGTTATGTTGCGTAGCGAACGGTCGTTCATATCCAGGCAGCGGCGGAAGTATATCTTTTCGGGATCGATTTCCAGCGCGTTGCCGCGAAAAATGTGGTTGTCGAGCACGGCCGCTAACAGATTGTTCGCCGCCGTAATGGCGTGCAGATCGCCCGTAAAATGCAGATTGATATCTTCCATAGGCACGACCTGCGCATAGCCGCCGCCCGCCGCGCCTCCCTTGATGCCGAACACGGGGCCGAGAGAGGGTTCGCGAAGGGCAAGGCATACCTTTTTGCCGTTCCTCTTCATGCCGTCGGCAAGCCCGATGGATACCGTCGTTTTGCCCTCGCCCGAAGCGGTCGGGTTGATCGCCGTTACGAGGATGAGTTTGCCCCGCTTTTTTGCATGCGGCGGCACGTTGATCTTGGCTTTATATCGGCCGTACCGCTCGATATCGCCCTCTTTTAAGCCGAGCATCGCGGCGATCTCGCCGATCTCTCTCATTTTGCACTTGTGCGCAATCTCAATGTCGCTGAACATAACCCCTCCGATCTCTGCTGTAATGTCTCTATTTTATCACAGCCCGCCGCATTTTGCAAGCGGTGGGCGGCAAAGCCGTTCAATCGCCGCAATCGTGCGGCAGGCGCAGCGTTTCCCAAAAAGCGCGGAAGCGCTCCCCCGCCCGTTCAAACCCGAACCGGTTCAGGTCGACGCCCCACGTATCGAACGCAAACACTTCGGGCACGAAATCGTTCATGCATTTGTTGACGAGCGTTCTGAGCATCAGCTCTTTCTGCGTGCAGGCGCTGTCGCAGACGAGAAGGCGATCTTCCGTCAGGCCGCCGCCGAACGCAAGATCACCGTCATGCAGTACAAAATAAAAGAGGAACCCCTCTTTTCGGGAAGACAGAACGGATAACATATGCCCATTATAGCATAAAATATCGCCAAAAGCAAAAAAACGGCGCACCCGACGCATATATTTTTATTTTCGGCTCCTGCCGCGCATGCCCTACGGAACAGGCACAGGCAAATTTATAAATATCTTTCGGTAAAAAGTTGCGCGGCACGGCGCTTTCTGCTATAATTTTTGCATATCCTAAAGGCGGAGATTTTATGGACGCGGTCATTTTACAGGCATTGGAAAATATACGATGCGGTTTTTTAGATGTTTTTTTCAGCATATTTACGCTGCTCGGCGAGGAAATGGTCGTCGCGGGCATCATTGCGGTCATTTACATCTGTTTCAAAAAGAGTTTGGGCGAACGCGCGATCGTCACCGTGCTTTCGGCAAGCTGCCTGACGACGGGCATCAAGAGCGCGGTACAGCGCCCCCGCCCCTATGTAGCGGGAGACGTGGAAAAGGTGGACAACTTTTTGACGGAGGGGCTGGACGAAACGATGTCATTCCCCAGCGGGCATGCGACGGCTTCGAGCGGTTTTTTTGCAACGCTCGCCTTTTCTGTAAAAAAACTGACTTATATCCTGCTGTGCGTGCTGTTCGTGCTGCTCGTCGCTTTTTCACGCCTGTATTTGGGCGTCCATTATCCGTCCGATGTGCTGACGGGGCTTTTGATCGGCACCGGCATGGCAATTATTTGGCATTTCATCTATAAGGGTGCCTATCGAGCGCGGCTGTATATTTACCTCGGCGTCGCGATCGCCGCCTGCGCGGTTCTATTTATTCCCTCCATGCAGACAAAATCGATGTACGAAATGGCGGCGATCGCCTTGGCGACGGCGATCGGACTGCTGATCGAAGAAAAGTGCGTCCGCTTTGACGATGCGGACAGATGGTGGAAGCGCGGCGTGCGGCTGCTGGTGATGGCGATCGTCGCGGCGGTGCCCTATCTGCTTTTATCCCTTTTGCCCGAACAGATTTTATGGTTTAAGTTTTTGCAGTATTTCGTGACCATCTTTGCGGCGATCACTTTAGTGCCGTTGCTGATCAAAAAGCTGCGCATTTGATCTTGCCCGCCAAACGGCGGGCGTTTTTTTGCCGAATATGGCAACAGGGCGCGAAAAGCGTTGACTTTTTCCGCCAAAAATGTAAAATGATATTGTTTGAATCAACAGATATTATTTAGAGGTAGCTATCATGGCAGACAAAAGAGCGGTTACAATGGATAAGATCGTCAATCTCTGCAAGGCGCGCGGCATCATTTTCCCGGGCAGCGAGATCTACGGCGGCATGGGCAACACCTGGGACTACGGCCCCGTAGGGGTGGAAATCAAAAACAATATCAAGCGCGCTTGGTGGAAACGTTTCGTACAGGAGAGCGACAACTCTTACGGTGTGGACGCGGCGATCCTCATGAATTCGCGCGTGTGGGAAGCGAGCGGGCATACCGCCTCTTTTACCGACCCCAAAATGGATTGCAAAGAATGCAAGGCGCGTTTCCGCGCGGATAACCTCATCGAGGCGCATTCCAAGGGAAAGGTCAACCCCGATACGATGACCAATGAAGAGATGGAGGCTTACATCGCCGAGCATAAGGTCGCCTGCCCCAACTGCGGCAAGCACAATTGGACGCCGATACGCACCTTCAACCTCATGTTCGAAACTTCCCGCGGGGTGACCGACGAGAGCCAGAACAAAATTTATCTGCGCCCCGAAACGGCGCAGGGCGAATTTGTCAACTTTTTGAATGTGCAGCGCACGACCCGCGCGAAAGTGCCCTTCGGTATCGCGCAGATCGGCAAGGCCTTCCGCAACGAGATCACGCCCGGCAACTTTATCTTCCGCACCATCGAGTTCGAACAGATGGAGCACCAATGGTTCTGCAAAGAGGGCACAGACCTGCAGTATTACGAAGAATACAAGCAAAAAGCGAAAAATTTCCTGCTGAGTCTCGGCTTTCAGGAAGAGCATCTGCGCTTTAAAGACCACGACAAGCTGGCGCACTATGCGAAGTCCGCTTGCGACATCCAATATCTTTTCCCGATGGGGTGGTCGGAACTTAACGGCATCCACGACCGCACCGATTACGATCTTTCCCGCCATCAGGAGTATTCGGGCAAGAATATGAACTATCTCGACCCCGCGACGGGGGAGCATTATATCCCCTACGTCGTCGAATATTCCATCGGCGCAGACAGGCTGATGTTGGCGGTGCTGTGCGAAGCCTACGAAGAGGAAGAATTGGAAGGCGGAGACGTGCGCACCGTGATGCACTTCCATCCCGCGCTGGCAGCATATAAAGCGGCCGTTCTCCCCCTGCAGAAGAATTTGGGCGAAAAGGCGAAGGAAGTATACAAAAAATTGTGCAAAAAGTTTATGGTCACCTATGACGAAGCGGGCTCGATCGGCAAGCGCTACCGCCGCCAAGACGAGATCGGCACCCCCTTCTGCATCACCATCGACTTTGACACATTGGAAAACAACTCCGTCACCGTGCGTGACCGCGATACGATGGCGCAGATCCGCCTGGATATCGACGAAGTGGCGGCATACATCGAAAAAGCGATGGAAATTTGATCGAAATCAAAAAATACCGCCCGTTCGGAAGGCTTCCGAACGGGCGGCATTTTTTAATATTCATTATGCTTTAAAAACGGTTTTGCCCTGCCCTCTCTGACTGCCGCGATAAAGCCGAAGACGTCGGCAAGGGGCTCTTGCGTTTCTACGCCGGAAAGCAAGCTCTGCCCCGCCGCGTGCAGATCGGATCCTCCCGTTTTCAGCAACCCGTACTCGTCCGCCAAAAACTCGGCGAGGCGGTTACAGCGCGCGTCCCGCGCGGCATTGACCGTTTCCATCCCGTCCACATCCGAAGGATAAAGCCGGATATGATCGATATACGCCGCCTCGCGGTAGGGATGCGCCTGGATGCAGAGAGCGCCTCTCTCCCGTGCAAGTGCCAAAAAGGCGCGCACATCCGCCCGCATGATCTCCGGGTATTCTTTGAGAAATTTTCTGCCCATGCCGTACACGAGAAAGTCGGTGCCTAAATAGGAATATTCAAAGCCAAAAAATACCTGCAATCCGCGTTTTTCTCCCTCAGCGAGCACCTTTTCATATCCGACGGAAAAACCGTCGATCTGTCTTTCCCACGGGAGGGAGCGATCGACCGCCGTGTTGCCGTTTAAAAAATGGTCGGTCACGATCACCCCGGCGTACCCGTTTTTTAAATACATAGATACGAGTGTTTCCGCATCCAGCTGCGAGCACGCGCTGGAATATCGGGTGTGGCAATGCGTTTCGTAACGGAACATCTTTAAAATACGATATGGTCGAAATCTTTGCGGGAAGAACGGCGGTACAAGATGATCTTCCTGCCGATGACGGCGACACATTCTCCCTTGAGCGCATCGGCAAGCTGCGCGCCGAGCGCTTTGGCATCTTCCTCGGCATTGGTCAAAACGTTGATTTTGATCAATTCGTGCGCTTCGAGCGCGTCCGAAAGGGACCTGACCATGTTTTCACTCACGCCGCCTTTGCCGAGCTGCGCGATGGGCGAAAGGTTCGCCGCGATGCTTTTCAAATTGCTCCTCTGTTTGCTGTTCAACATATTTTATCCTCGAATGTCTTCCTTCTCACTCTTTAAATTCAAACTCCACGCCGCCGACCACGACCGCATCGTTTTCAGCAACGCCGCGCTTTTTCAATTCTTTGATGACCCCCTTATCCTTCAAAACTTTTTGAAAATATGCCATCGAATCGGGGTCGGAAAGCACCACGTTGCGTTCGAGCATATCCACCAAGCCCCCCGTAACGTACCAAACATTTTCCTCTTCGTCCTTATAAACTTCAAATTCGCTGACGTCGGGCTTTTCGTAGGCGAACTCGTCTGCCGGGATGGGTTCTGCGGGCGGTAGCGTATCCAAAACGCTGAATATCCCCTCGATCAGCTCTTTTGTTCCCTCGCCGGTGATCGCGGTGATGGGATATTTTTGGTATTTGCGGCACTTTTTCTTAAATTCTTTGAGGTTTTCTTCTGCCCCGTATACGTCGCACTTGTTGAGCGCGACGATCTGCGGCAGTGCGGCGAGCGTTTCGCTGTATTGTTTGAGTTCGGCGTTGATCTTTTTGAAATCTTCGTACGGGTCTCGACCCTCCATGCCGGAAATGTCGACGACGTGCAGCAGCATGCGCGTGCGCTCGATGTGCCTGAGAAAGTCGTGCCCGAGGCCGGCGCCCTCCGCCGCACCCTCGATCAGCCCGGGGATATCCGCCGCCACAAAAGATTTATCGTAATATTTTACAACGCCGAGGTTGGGAGAAAGGGTCGTAAAATGATAGTTGGCGATCTTCGGCCGCGCCGCGCTGATTTTAGACAAAAGCGTGCTTTTGCCCACGTTGGGAAAGCCGATGATGCCCACATCAGCAATGACTTTTAACTCCAGGATCAAAGTATGGACCTGCGTCCTTTCCCCTTTCTGCGCAAAGTGGGGGGCATGGCGGCGCGCCGTGGTAAAGCGCACATTGCCCTTGCCGCCGTTGCCGCCGCGGGCGATTAGCTTCTTTTCGCCGTCCTCATATACATCGCATAAGATCTTTCCCGTTTCTGCATCGCGCACGAGCGTGCCGAGCGGCAGGGCGATCACGACGTCCTCGCCCCCCTTGCCGAAGCGGTTGTTGGTACCGCCCCGCTCGCCGTTGCCCGCCGTGAACTTCGCGCCGTAACGGAAATCGACGAGATCGTTCTTATCCTTGTCGCCGACGACGTATACATCGCCGCCCTTGCCGCCGTCGCCGCCGTCCGGCCCGCCCAAAGCGTATCCTTTGAAGCTCTTAAAGGAGTTCATGCCGTCGCCGCCGTCGCCCGACTTTATCGTGATTTTGACTTTATCCGTAAAAAGAGATGACATAGCTCGTCCTTTCTGAAAAGCGGCGCAGCCGCTTTACCTACCGTTCTTATAATGATCGCAGCACTCCGCAAGCGGACAGTTCGCGCAGTCGGGTTTTTGCGAATGACAAACGCGCCTTCCGTGCCATATAAGCCAATGGTGCGCCTCCGACCAATGCTCCTTTGGGATCGCCTCTTTGAGTTGTTCCTCCGTTTTGAGCGGGGTGTTTGCGTGCGCAAGCCCCAGTCGGTTGCTGACACGGAAAACATGGGTATCCACGGCGATCGCATCCTTATCGAACCAGACGGAAGAAACGACGTTCGCCGTCTTCTGCCCCACTCCCGCAAGCGATTTGAGATCGTTGAAATTTTCGGGAACGATGCCGCCGAATTTTTCTATAATATCGCGCGAAGCGGACAAAATATGCGCCGCCTTGCTTTTATACAGCCCGCAGGAATATATGTACTTTTCAAGCTCTTCCTGCGAAAGGGTGAGCATCGCTTCGGGCGTGGCATGCTCTTTAAAGAGTTCTGCCGTGACCTTATTGACCCGCTCATCCGTACATTGCGCGGACAAAATGACCGCGATGAGCAATTCGTATGCAGTGTTATAACGAAGCGCAGGGCGCGCGCCCGCATACACTTCGGATAAAATTTTCAGAGTCTGTTCCCTCGCCTGCTTGTCCATGCGCCTATTTTAGCACACTTTCCGCATAAACACAACGATTTTTGCCGCGCAACCTGCGCGGCATTTTTAAGCGCGGTACACGAAGGTACGCCCCTGCCCCGTTTCCACGCGGAAAAAGCCGACGAACGCGCCGTATCGGCCGTCCGCAAGGATGCGTTTTGCCCTGGCAAGATCAAAGGCGCCGATCTTTGCCGAAAGGCCGCAGCCGACATTCGCTTCTTTGGGCGTGGAAACAGCAGAGGCGGGCACCCCCGCCTGCTTAAGACGCGCGACGCAGTCGAGCGCCTGCGCGCGCGAACGGAACACCGCCAGATATGCCTGCATGACAATTTTCTCCTTTGCAAAATAAAAATTGCGCCCGCGCGATAAATCGCGCCGCCGCCGCATACAATAAATTGACACGAAAAAGATCTTTGGGAGGAAACTATGATCTATTTCGACAATGCCGCCACCGGCGGCAGAAAGCCGCCCGCCGTTCTCTCGGCGGCGTGCGAAGCGATCCAGAGCGCGAACGCCAACCCGGGGCGGAGCGGCCACTCTCTTTCCGTCACGCTCGCTGAAAATTTATTGAACTGCCGCAAGCTTTTGGATGATTTTTTCGGCGGCTACGGGTTTGAGCGGGTCATCTTTACCAAAAACTGCACCGAAGCGCTCAACGCCGCCATTTTCGGTTTTGCCCGCATGGGGCGCGCCGGGCCGCCGCATGTACTCACGACCGTAATGGAACACAATTCAGTGCTGCGCCCCCTGTTCGCCCTCGAACGGGCGGGGAAGATACGCCTGACGCTGCTCCATATAGACGAAAGCGGCACAGTCCCCGTCGAAGCGTTTGCGCGCGCCGCGCGGGAGGATACCACCGCGGCTGTTTTTACCCTCGCCTCCAATGTGACGGGCGCCGCGATCGATCCTGCCGCCGTCAGAGCGGCTTTGCCCGCGCCCGTTCTCCTTATGTGCGACGGCGCGCAGGCATGCGGCCATATTCCCATCGACATGCGCGCACAGGGCATAGACGCCCTGTGCGTAGCGGGACACAAGGGAATGCACGGCATCGCGGGATCGGGCGCCCTGCTTTTTTCCGATCGATTTGACCCCGCCCCTCTCCTTTACGGCGGTACGGGGAGTGAAAGCGCCAATCCCGATATGCCCTCTTTTTACCCCGATCGGCTGGAAGCGGGCACTTTGAACTACCCGGCGGCAATGTCGCTCGCGGAAGGCGCGATCTATCTGACCGCACACGGCAAAGAGAGCGAAACGCGCATCCTGCACATGACAGAAACATTGTGCAAAGGCCTTGCGCGCATCGATGATATCCGCTTGTTCTCCTCGCCCAATCCTTTCGGCATCGTCGCCTTCCGATGCAACGGCCTGCAATCGGAATTTTTTGCACAAGAACTTTCCGACCGTTACGGCATCGCCGTGCGCGGCGGGCTGCACTGCGCGCCGCGCATGCACGCGGCTCTGGGCAGCGCGGACGGCGGACTGGTGCGCGCGAGCCTATCCGAGTTCAATACCCCGAGGGAAGCGGCGCTGTTTTTGCGCGCAGTGCAAGAGATCGCAGGCGGCGCTACATCTTTTTGAGTTTTGCGATGACGAAAGCGAGCTTTTTGCGCTTTGCGCCGTCGAGCATGGGCGAAAGGGCATTGTAAAATTGATTGAGCTCTGCGTCGGAAAGCGTTCCCGCCTTGCGGCTCTTTTCCGCCTCGGCATAGATGGCGCGCAGGATGTCCCCTTCTCCCTTGCCCGCAAAAGCCGCCGTCAGCCGCTGTGCGAGATCGGAAATGTCCCCTTCTCCTTCGGCCTTTTCTTCTTTTTTTTCGTACGAATTGAAATCTTTCATGGCAACCTCCGCGAATTTTGACCTATTCTATCATATGCGCTCCGGCGCACCTTTGACAAAAACAGACGGGAGATCCCTATGGAAATTTTATTGATCCTTGCCCTCATTTTTGCGGCAGGCGCGGGCCAAAACACCCCGCCGCAGCAGCTCATACATACCATCGCCAAACTTGCGGGCGGCGATACGGAAGAGTTATGGAAGAGCGATCTTTTTAAAGACGTGCGCATATTGGGCATGACGCCTGCCGAACTCGTTACCGCCGCCAAAGACTTAAACGCGCTCGTTTCCGAGCTTACTCCTTCGGCCGCGCCCGCCGCGGCGCCCCCTCCGCCCGCCCCTGCGGAGGCGTGCGGCAAAGAGGAGGTAAAGGAAGCGCTTGCACCCATTGCGGGCATCGCAGACGAAAATATCGAGCGGATGCTCGGCAAATATTTTTCGTAGCGCACCGCGCAAAGAACAGCGATCCGTCCCTTTGCGGTGACCGCATCCACAATTTTTTATAAAGAGCGGGAGGGAAACGCCGTCTGCGTTTCCCTCCCGCATTTTTTATTTGACCCTTTTCAAAAAATGTATTTGCGCTCACTCTGCCCGGATGGACGCCAAAATTTCCGACAGGGCAGGATCGCCGTAATCGGCATTCGTCGTCGCGTCGATGCGGTGGGCGCCGTCTTCGGAAGTGATGCCCCTGCCCTGGATACAGGTGGTGCCGTCCGGCCAGTAAATGCGGGCCGTCGTCAGCGTCGCCGCTTCGCCCGTAACGCGGTTGGTATAAGTGGTCTGCATGATGCCTTTCCCATAAGTGCGCGCAGGCGCATCCGAAGCACCGCCCGCTTTGACGAGGTAGATATCGTCATAATCGATCGTGCCGTAATGGAGCATCGCGCCCATCAGCGCCTCCGACGCGGACGCCGTATTGCTGTTCGCCATGACGTAGATTTCGCTGTTCGAAAAATAGTCATCGAACAGAGTCCCGTTGATGTTGTAAGAAACGCGGTCGGCGCCGTCGCCCGCGTACAAAACGGAAAGAAGCCCGTCTCCCGCAATCAAATACTGCGCGATCCCCATCAGTACATAGAGATTGCCGCCGCCGTTGTTGCGCAGGTCGAGCAAAAGGGTGTCGCAGCCGTCCTCCTTGAACTGTTCGGCGGCGAGACCGAAACTGCCGATCGCCCCGCCGGAGATCATGCCGCCCGTAAACTGCACGAGACGGATATACCCTTCTCCCTCTTCCAGCTCTTCCATGCCGTCTCCCACGCGCGTCCATTCCCCGTAATAGGGATCTCCGAATAATTGGGCATAGGTATCATTCTTGGTCGCATACAGAACATAGCTTTCGGTATACGTCGAAAATGTGGCGGAAAGAAGGATACAATCCTCCGTATCATTGGCGGCACTGCGGGAAAGGCGCAGAACATACGAGGTACCCAACGTCAGGCCGGAAATTTCTTCCGACAGCGCAGAGGCGGTGAACGTGTCTTTCAGAGAGTCCTCGCTTTCGCCGATGCCCGTAAGATACATGCCCGCTTCGGCGCGCTCCCCAGCCGCCGACTGTGCAAAAAAGACGGGGGAGCCGATCGAAACTTTGTAGATCATATTCGTATTGCTGAAAAAGGACAGGCCCAACCCGTCATACACGCCTACATTCGAATTCTGCCGCACATCGTATTCATCGGCAGAATAATAAAAAGAATAATCGTCGAGAATGTTCTCCACGCCATCGATCGCCGCCTGCCAAAAATCCTCGTCGGAGATATCTTGATAGTAATGGTCGTCGATCTGTTCCTTAAACCAGAGGAGGGAGCGCAGCCCCTCGTCCATCGTCAGGCGGTAGGTGAAGAAACCGCCCACGAAAAAGAGCGCCGCCGCGAGCACGCCGGCAACGCTGATCGCGGCGATCTTCAATCCCTTCGCAGTCTTTTTATTCATCGGTTTTTCTTCATGATACAGAGGTCTGTAATCGCGCATACAGTGCTCCTTACTGATTGATTTTAAAATTTAAAAGGAAAGCCCGCAACCGTGCGGGCATTGCGGCGGTCAGCCCTGCCAGGGAAGGGGCAAAAGGTCGGCAAGCCGCACCGTACGTTCCCCCTGCAGTTCGACGAGAAACGCCGTATTCCTGTTTTCGGGCGAAAGCAGGGATATAAACTCGCGGCAGCTGCCGCAGGGCGTCCAAAGCCGCAGATCTTCCCCCACGCAAACGACGCGGCGGATAACCGTTTCTCCGTCCAGCACCATCGCCGCGGCGGCGCTGCGTTCGGCACAGAAGCCGAGCCCGCAGTAAAGATCGAGATTCACGCCGCAATAATATTTTCCGTTGGCGCCCTCCAAAACGGCGCTCACCGAACCGCTCGAAAACCCGTCGCTGTGCTGTTTCGGCGCTAAGTTTCTGACGGCAAGATCATACATTTCACGATACGTCATATCACTTTCCTCCCCCTACAGTTTCTCCGAACGGGCGAAAGGTTATACCGCATCAGAGGCGGGCAAGCCCCTCTTTTTTTGCCTGCTCTGCGACCGCCTTCGCGACGGCAGATGCGACGCGCCTGTCAAAGGGGGACGGAATGATATATTCGCGGGAAAGATCTTCCCCCGCGAGCGCCGCAAGCGCTTTGGCCGCCGCGACCTTCATCCCCTCGCTGATATCCTTAGCGCGCACGTCGAGCGCGCCGCGGAAAACGCCGGGGAATGCCAGCAAATTATTGATCTGGTTGGGAAAATCGCTTCTGCCCGTTCCGACGACGTATGCGCCGCCCGCGATCGCCTCCTCCGGATAAATTTCCGGCTCAGGGTTCGCCATCGCGAAGATGACCGGTTTTTGCGCCATGCTCTTGACCATCTCTTGCGTGAGCTGTTTGGGCGCCGAAACGCCGATGAACACATCCGCTCCCCGCACAGCATCTGCAAGCGTGCCCAACTTTTTTTGGCGGTTGGTGACGCGGGCGATCTCCGCCTGCGCGGAAGTGAGCCACGCCTCTCCTTCGGCGACGAGGCCCTGCCTGTCCGCCATGACGATATGCCGCGCGCCGCTCTCCAAGAGCAATTTGCAGATCGCGATCCCCGCGCTGCCCGCGCCGCAAATGACGATTTGCGCCTCCTCCATGCGCTTGCCGCACACCTTGAGGGCGTTGAAGAGGGCGGCCGTCACGACGATCGCCGTGCCGTGCTGGTCATCGTGAAACACGGGAATATCCAGCCTTTCTTTGAGCTTTTTTTCGACGGCGAAGCACTTCGGCGCGCAAATGTCTTCGAGATTAATGCCGCCGAACGTCGGGGCGATCATCTCGACCGCTTTGACGATGTCGTCCTCGTCCTGCCCGGAAAGTACGATGGGCACCGAATCGATATCGGCAAATTCTTTAAATAGGAGGCTTTTTCCCTCCATGACGGGAAGGCCGGCCAGCCCCCCGATGTTGCCGAGGCCCAATACCGCGCTGCCGTCGGATACTACCGCGACGGTATTCCATTTGCGGGTATATACATATGCCGCATCGGGATCTTTGGCGATCTCTTTGCAGGGCGCGGCGACGCCCGGGGTATAGGCGTTAGACAGCGCCTCTTTATCTTCCACTTTGATGAGCGGCTGCACGGCAAGTTTACCGCGCAGCTTTGCATGCAATGCAAGGGAACTTTCGTAAATATCCATGATGTCCTCCGATTTTCAAGTCAATTTGTAGAGTATGGTGATGACGCGGAAGGTGACCGCATCCGAAAAATTGCGCAGGTTCAGCCCCATGACCTTTTCGATCTTATCCAAGCGGTACATCAGAGTATTGCGGTGCATGTACAGGATGCGCGACGTTTCGCTGACGTTCAGATTGTTTTCGAGAAATTCTTCGGCTGTGTTGACCATGTCCTCGTCTTTCAAAAGCTCCTTCGCATCCCCTTCCAGCAATACGGAAAGGTATTCGGAAAGCTTGGCTTCGGGCAGATCTTCGAGCATCTTGATGAGCACATATTCCCGATAGGTATGCACCTCTCCCTTCGAATTAAAAATACCGCTCATGCGCAGCGCCGTGTTCGCCTGGCGATAGGATGCGGCGATCTCTTCAAAATGACGGACGGTGCCCCCCACGCCGATATGCACTTTGATGCCCACCTCTTCAAAAAGGGAACGCGCGAGAAAAGTTGCGAAATCCGCCGAAGACTGATACTCGAAATCCTCCCCCATGAATTTGATAAAGGCGCAGTCTTTCCCCGTGACCACGACCGCCGTATCCGCATCCCCGCCCGCATACTGCGCGAGAAAAGACGTCAGTTCGCTCGACTTGACGTCGGAAGATATGGCGAGGGCAAAACAGGGCTGTTCGGGCACAGAATATTTGATGGAGTAGGTCTGTACGTCATCCGCGGAACACTCGCCGAGCAAAATCCGGCGGATAAATTCGGAGCGGGGCAGATTGAGCGCTTTGCCCGCCGCATTTTCGATCGCATCGGATAGAAAATAGGCATAATTCTTTTCCACCGCGCCTATTCCCTTGAGGGCACAGGTATATTCTGCGCCGCGGTACATGACCTTGAAAAAGGTCGCGCCCGCGTTTTCGTCCTGCATAACGCCGCTGAAGGGGCGTATCTCAAAGGCAGGGCGCTCTCCCGCCGCAGAAAAGAGAAACTTGCCCTCCGGCGAAAAGAGGAATACGTCTATCCCCGTTTTTTGATAGACGTTTTGTATGCTTTTTTTTAAATCGGAATACATTCTTCAGGCTCCATGGGCGAATATGCCCAAACGTTTGGCTTCATTATAGCTTAAAACGCAAAAAATATCAATGATTTTTTCGATATCGTGCAAAAATATGCAAATTTTTGCAAATTTTACACATTCTACCCCTGTTAAGCGCGAAAAAACGAGAGTCACGGCCCGACGCGCTGTGATATTATTTTTTGAATACTTGACACTTTTTTCCTGATATAGTAAAATTATAGACAGAGATACGATCGTTTGCGCGCCAACGCCGTATCGGCGGGCGGCGCGCATCGTCAAAACAGGGGTTTATTATGTCCATACGAAAAACATCCGTTCCCGATGCGGACAGGGGCGGCAGGATCGCGCAATTTGTGCTGTCCTTCGTCATCTTTGCCGGGTTTGCGGTATTATTGTTTTTTCCCGATGCGGCGGCTGCGGATACCGGGCTGTTCCGGCAGATCTTCGATGCCTTTGCCGCACCGTCGGAATTCGGCGTGCTCAACGCCGCCTACTATACATTGGCCGGTTTTTATGTACTGCTGATCGGCCTGACGGTCATCGGCGTATTTGTACGCAAAAAAGCCGCCTTTGTGCTCAACTTCGTCAAGACGTTTGCGGGCATCGCCGCGTGCGCCTTTCTCGTGTACGCCCTGATCGGCGGAGCGGGCGTAGATCCGGACGCCGTTTTTCATACCGAAAACGCGCGCTTTTCCTGCAATGCCACCCTGCTCATCCCTGCGTTCGGCATCGTCATGTCGATCGTTTTAACCCTGTTTTATTATAAAGCGAGGGGCATTCTGCCGGCGATTTCCGCACTGCTTGCCTTCTCCTTTGCCGCATTTTTATTTTACGATTCGCCCGTCATCGGCGAGGCGCGTCTCATCGACCTGTTTGATCTGCGCTATTCGTACGGGCAGGATGCCTGGGGAAGGGTCGTGAGTGTCTGCTTTATCGCGCTCGCGTATGCGACGGCGGTGAACGCGCTGCTCGCCCTGCTTTCCCTCGCATTGCGCCGCACGGGGCCGCTTGAACTCATCCGCGCATCGGCCGTATTCGCCCTTGCCGTGGTCGGATTCGGACTTCTGATCGGCGAAACGGGACTGACGGCACTCCCCGATTATGCGGCGAACCTCGGCATTTTGGCGATCTCTTTTATCCAGCTCGTGTTTGCGGTGACTGTATTCGCGGTGCGCGCAAAGCGCAAAAAGGCGGCGCGTGCGGCGGATGCGGAGGACGACTACGCTGCGGCGGCGCGCGTGAACGCCGCACTCGACGAAGCGGCAAACATTTCCGCCGAAGAACTTGCCGCCACGCAAAGACCGTTTTACGGCGGAGCCATCCGCGACGAAACGACGGCTTACGGCGAGCCTTTAGAAGAAGCCGCCGCCTTCGATTTTGACCAGAAAAAGCATGACGGTTCCTTTAACCGCGATTACAGCGATTTCCGCGCGGAAGAGGAAACGCTCCGCCGCGCTGCCGACCGCCCCTACGGCGCGCCGGCGGAAAGCGGATTCCGCTATGCCGATCCCGCCCGGCCGTTTGCCGCAGAGGGAACCGCCGCCCCCTACCCGCCCGATGCCTTTATCAACGGGCTGACCCCCGCCGAACGGGACGAATTCGACAGACTGTTCATCACACGCGTCTACGGCGAAAACAGGCGGCTGCCCGCCTATACGGTGGGCGCGGACAACCGCGAATTTTTTGCAAAAGTGTTCGTGTTTATGGGCAGATTCCGCAATATCATTTCGGAAAGCCTGCTCGAAAAGATATACAATTACAGCAATGCCATCCGCTGAATAGCAAGGCGCCGCCTCTCCCCGCAGCCGCGGAGCGAGGCGGCAATATTTTTTAAAGTCCTCCCCAAAAATACTTGACAAAATATACTATGCAATGTATAGTATAATGCATAAAACAGTATTGAAAGGAGGCGAAATGGACACACAACTGAAAAAGGGTCTGTTGGATGTATGCGTGCTGTCCGTTTTGCGCGGCGGCGAATCGTACGGGTATAAGATCATCACCGAAGTGGCGCCGTACATCGAAATTTCGGAATCGACGCTGTACCCTATTTTAAAGCGGCTGGAAGCGGCGGGCATGGTCACGACGCAGAGCCGCGAATATAACGGACGGCTGCGCAAATACTATCGAATCACCGACAGAGGGCTGGCGCGCATCGATGAATTTATCGAAGACACGCGCGAATTTGACAAGATCTATAGCTTTATCGTAAACGGAGGCAAACAATGACATTCAAACAATGGAACAGAAAACTGGATAAAAAACTTTCCGCCCTGCCCCGCGGCGAGCGGGAAAAAGTGCAGGCGTATTACAGCGAACTGTACATGGATAAACAGGAAGCCGGCATGACGGAAGCGGCGATCCTCGCCGAATTCGGCCCGCCCGAAGAAGCTGCGGCGCGCGCCCTGGAAGAGAGCGGCGCCCCGAAGGCGAAAAAGGGTGCCATCGGGCGGTTCTTTATCGCGCTCGTCCTCTTTCTTTTTGTGGGCATCCCGGTTTTGGCGGTCATCTTTTCCCTCGCCGTGATCGCGGCGGCGGTGTTCATCAGCAGCTTTGCGGTGATCGCTGCCGGCATTGTAGATTTTATTTACTTTGCCGTGCAGATGGGCCTGTACGGGGTAAGCGGGGCGTACATCGCGCACCTCGGCATCGGGCTGGGCTGTGCAGGCGTCGGATTCCTGCTGGTGCCGCCCTTCCTGTTTTTGACAAAAAAATTATTGATCGTTTGCGGAAAACTGTTCAAAGCGACGGGGCGTTACATCCGCGGCAAGAGGGAGGCTTATTGATATGAAAAAGGGCAGAACATGGACAAAAGTTTTTATCATTTTCGGCATCGTGCTGTTGGTCGCCGCCGTCGCCCTGTTCGTGTGCGGCATGAGCATCGCCGATTGGGATTTCGGAAAATTGAGCACCGTGCGGTATAAGCAAAAGGAATACACCCTCGACACGGAGGAAGAGATCGAAAGCCTGACCGTGCGCTATTCGGATGCAAAGGTGGAAATCGTCTATGCGGCGGATGCCCAAACGGCGCACATTTCCTACCCCGTCCGCATCGACGCGGCCGACAATGAGATCGCCGAAGTCGTCATTCTCGCGGAGGACGGCGCGCTGTCGATCGAAGAGAAGCTCGACGGCCGCTCCGATTGGTTCAATTGGGACCTCTCCTCCCCTGCCGTGACCGTCACCCTGCCCGCCGATACGGCATGCGCGCTCGATATCCGCATCAACAACGGCACGGTCGTTTTGACGGGAGAACGGGCCGTCGCTGCGCCCTCTGTTTCCCTCTATACGGACAACGGCACCCTGTGCGCCGCACCCGCGGGCGGCCTGACGGTGACAGGAGACGCAACGCTGACGACGCAAAACGGCACGATCAAAGCCGACGGCCTCGCTGCAGGCGGCACGGTGACGCTGGATAACAAGAACGGCACGATTTCGGCAAGCAACGTGAGCGCGGCAGCGCTCTCCGCCGATCTCGAAAACGGCAACATTACGCTGGAAAACGTGCGCATTGACGGAGCGCTGACCGTGGAAAACAGCAACGGCAATATTTCGATGCGCGGTAGCGTCAAGGCGCAAAGTTTTACGGCCGATACCGAACTGGGCACCATCGCCGTGGAAACGGGCGGCGTATTGGATGCGGAAACGCTGCAGCTTTCGAGCAATTTGGGAGACATCACCGTGCGCGGCGCGCTGGCAGGCAGCCAGGCGGACTATACCCTGTTTTTGACCGCAAACATGGGCAGCAGCAATCTGCCTTCGGGCGGCAGCGGCGCGCGCCGGCTGACCGCCGCTACCGAGCTGGGCAACATCACATTGCGGTTTGAAAATTAAAACGTAACAGAGAGCGCCCGAGGGAAAAGCCTGCGGAAAAACACTCGTATATTTTCTCGCCCCGGGAAAATATTCTTATATTTTACCTTTTCGCCTTCCCCCGCGGGGGGAAGGCGGATCGCTTGCGGGGGATGAGTGGCTGTACGTTTCACCCTCATCAGTCACCTTCAGTGACAGCTTCCCCCTCAGGGGGAAGCCTTTTTTTACTCGCTCACCTTCCGTAACTGTCCCAAGGGGAAGCCTTTTTTTGCTCGCTATTGCTTTCTGTTCCGCGCGCGCTATCCGCAGCGTTCATCTAATAAAAACCGCGCCGCCGCACATATGTGCGGCGGCGCATCGGATCCCGTTATATGCAATTGCACGCATACGTTTGCCCCTATGCGCGGCAAAACATGTGCGCAGCGCGGCGCTTTACGCCACGGGCAGAAGCAAAGCGACCTCTTCTAAATACGCCATCCAGGCGATAAAAAAGATCAAAAACAATAAAAAGGCGATGATGCCGATGATCAGCCCCGCAACAGCGCATCCGCTCAAACGGTACTTTTTATAAGTCGCCAAGCCGATGGCTGAAAGAACAACGGCGGCTATAGCCAATATCACCGGTAAAATGCCGCCGAAAAAGAGCCAGCCGAACGTCATCGTAAAGATGGCTATGATCATGCCGATCAGCCCGCATACATTGATCGGCTTTTTCTCCGGCACGGGCGGCATATAGTACGGATATTGCCCGTATGGCGGCGGCGCGTACCCGTTCCCCTGCCCGTACAGTCCATTTACGGGCGGAGGGGGAAACTGCCCTCCGTTTTCCGCGGGCGGTCGGCTTTGCCCTTCCGCCTCTGCGGGAGGCGCCTCTTCTACGGCACACCCGCAATGCGGGCAGAATTTTTGCCCGTCCTGCAATTCTTTTCCGCAAAACCTGCAATAACGCATCTTCTTTCCCTCCCCTACGATACTATGTATTGTATCATAGCCTGTGTGAAAAGTCAACCCCGTTTTGCAATTCCGCACAAACGCAACGCGCCTGCGGATGGCGGCAGATCATACCTGTTCGGCGACCGCTCTATGCAGCCAAACGCATATGCGTCGTGCTGCATCTTTGCTTTATCGGCGGATAATTTTAATATTTTTAAACAAATTCATGGTTTTGCATATATAAGCACGCCGCCCTTTGCAAAGGGCAGCGCGCTCTGTATCTTGTTTCTAGTCGATTTTATACGTCGTTCCGTTAGGCGTGTCTGTAAGGGTCACGCCCTTTTCGGACAGGAAGGCGCGGATCCTGTCTGCCTCGGCATAGTTTTTCGCCTTTTTGGCGGCGGCGCGCGCGGCGATCAGCTTTTCGATCTCTTCCGCAGAAATACCGTCGGCACGCTCTTTCTTTTCGTCCGCTTCGAAAAGCCCCAAAGAGAGCACTCTTTCAAAATCTTCCACGAGGGCGCGCGCGGTGGCGCCGTTCAGCTCCTTTGCCTTCAAAACGTCGTACAGAGCGGTAATGGCGAGGGAAGTGTTCAAATCGTTCTCCAACGCATCGGTAAACTGTTTTTGATAGCGGGCGAAGGCTTCCGCGTCCACTTCCCCTTCTTGGGGAAGCGCCTGCACCCTAGCTTTAAGTTTTTTATAGGCGTTGGCGGCGTTGGCGAGGTTATCTTCCGAATAGATGAGCGATTTTCTGTAATGAGAAAGCAGGCAAAAAAAGCGGTATTCCATGGGCGTAAAGCCGTCTTGCTGCATCTTGGCGAGGGTCAAAAATCCGCCCGAAGATTTGCTCATCTTTCCGCCCGCGGTATTGAGGTGCAGAACGTGGAACCAATAGCCGCACCACTTGTGCCCGAGATACGCTTCGCTCTGCGCGATCTCGTTGGTATGGTGCGGGAACACGTTGTCTATGCCGCCGCAGTGGATATCGACATATTCGCCGAGATATTTCATCGCGATGCACGAACATTCGATGTGCCAGCCGGGGTAACCGACGCCCCACGGGCTATCCCATTTGAGCGCCTGGTCTTCAAATTTAGACTTGGTAAACCACAGCACAAAGTCGTTTTTGTTGCGCTTGTTGCCGTCCTCGTCTACCCCTTCGCGCACGCCCACTTCAAGGTCGTCCTCCTTAAAGTTGAAAAATACATGGTATTCTTTGAGTTTTGACGTATCGAAGTATACATTGCCGCCCGCAAGATAGGCATAGCCCTTTTCTATGAGGGCGGAAATCACCTTGATAAATTCGTCGATGCACCCCGTGGCGGGCTGTACGACGTCCGGCTTTTTGATGTGCAGCAGTGCGCAATCTTTAAAAAAAGCGTCGGTATAATATTGGGCAAGCTCTAATACCGTTTTATGCTCGCGCTTGGCACCGAGAAGCATTTTATCTTCGCCGCTGTCTGCATCGGATGAAAGATGCCCGATATCGGTGATATTCATGACGCGCGTCACATCGTAGCCTAGGTAGCGCAGCGTCTTTTCGAGCACGTCCTCCATCATATAGGTGCGCAAATTTCCGATATGCGCGAAGTTATAGACGGTCGGCCCGCAGGTGTACATTTTGACCTTGCCCGGCTCGCGCGGGACAAATTCTTCGATCTGCCTTGAAAGGGTGTTATAAAGTTTCATTTCCTCTCCTTTTGCGCCGCCCGCCCTATACAGGCGGCGCACGCTCCGCCTTCGCGGTCGCGCGCAACTTTCCGCATCATTATACAATATCGCAAAAATTATGTCAATCGAAGTTATGCCGCACAGCCCGCGCTCTGCCGCGTTCTTTTCCCCGAAAGCATAGGTGCGGCGCCCGAAAATCGGGCACCGCACGCATGGAAAAATGAGTTGGTGTGAACTTTGTTTGATTAGGGCATCGTCGCCCCGCTCGTCACCGCCGTAAATCGCCTTTTATGCGGCGGACGAAACAGTATAGAACTTAGGGTTTCCAGAATCTTTGTCGACAACGCTATAACTGTCGCTTACGCCCTCAAAATTATTATCGGAACGATCTGTTGAAGAAGATACTGTAATGCAGTCCTTTGCCAACGCTTCAGCCGCGGCCGTTGTGCTGTTCTTGAAATAACCGACGACGATCCCCGCGCCCCTATAACTTCCGGCGGCTGCCGCGCCGATAAATGTATTGCCTTGAATGGCGCCGCCCTGTATCTTCATTTCTACGGCGAGGGAATTGAACCAACCGACCGCACCGCCGATGCTGCGGCCCTTGATTGTATTGCCGGAAACGGTGCAGCCGTTGATGTTTACCGTCAATCCTTCCGTGACTGTTTCCCCTTCTCCATCCACGCGGACAATATACGAGATCAAGCCGCCGGCAGAACCGTAAGCGGAACAATCACTTTCCCACAATCCTCCTTCGATCATGCAGTCTTTGACCGAACAGTTTTCAATCGTTACCATACTGTTTACCGGAATCTTAGGGCTGTCTGAACCGCCGAAGCCGCCGATGTACCCGACCAACCCGGCGACGCGCCCGTAGCCGCGGATAGTCGAATCTTTGACATGGACATTGCGAATGGTCACATCAACTGTCCCATCCCCCGGCAGAATCGCGCCGATGGGTGCGACCACGTTGGCATTTGAACCGGAAGTGACGCCTTTTTCAAAATCAGAACCCGGCATTTCGATAGTGACGTCTTCAAAGGTGATGTTTTCAATCGTAGTTGCGCCGGTAACCGTGTTAATAAATCCGTATACGTTATATTTACTCTGCCCGTCCGATCCCGCATCGCCGGAACCGTCAAAATTTGTCGATTCGGAATACAGGGTATTGTTGCTCAGGTTCAGGTTGGAAATGGTCGCCGTCGCAACGCCTTCGGCGGGCTTTATCGTCCCTTCGAACTCTTTGATCGGCACCCAGTCGTAATCGGGCAGCTCTACCTCTGCGGGGAGAGCGACGTTTACATTGTTTTCGATTTTTCCTTCATTGATCTGCGTAGCGAGCGCGAACAGGGCCGTGCCGACATACTGCTTTGCCGTCTGCGAAGGGTCGTTCCCCGTGGCGGCTTTGCTGAAGTCATAGCTGCCGTCTTCCTGCAAAATTTCGGCGCTTTCAAAATCAAAGTTGGAAGCCTCAGTATATGTTTCATTTAAAAGTGACCAAGAACCGTCATTGGTGACGGTAAGGCCGGTATATTCTTCGGGATAGATGATCTCGCCGCGTCCGCTATTATAAAGGATAACACGGTTATCCTCTTTATACCAATAATTCACATTCGACTTTCCGAGCGGACGGTAGTTGCGCACGTCGTAGCCGATGCCGCGCAGCACATCCGCGACCTCGCCCACGCTTTCTGGCTTTCCGTTGAGCGCCTCATCATTTGCCAGCGCGACGTTCATCTCGCGCACTGCCTGAATATCTGCCGATTCGTTCGCGCGGTTGATGATGTTGGAAAACGTCGGGATCAATACCGCCGCGAGGATGGCGATGACCGCGATCACGATAACGAGCTCTGTGATCGTAAACGCTTTTTTCAGCTTTTTTGCCATTTTTCCTCTCCTCCTAAATTTTTTCTCAGCCGTTTAAATCCTTTCTTTTTTGCAGGAG
>CAJFGA010000014.1 GCA_904374385.1 uncultured Clostridia bacterium
TTATAAATTCTTTTACACAAACCCCTCATCAGTCACCTTCGGTGACAGCTTCCCCCCAAGGGGAAGCCTTTATTTTTGCGCATCGGCATAAGCCTATACTGCCCCCCGGATTATCTGGGGGTTTTCTTTTAACAAAAATCCCCCGAAAGGATTCTTTCGGGGGATTTTTTGAGGTTATGTTATTTAGAGATCACAGATCGTATGATCGTATGTGTACCCGCTGCGCGCGAGCGCTTTTTTATTTGCGCTCCTTCTTTTTACTTCGGCAGGCGGAACAGCCCGCACAGCCCGCGCAGTCGCATCCGCAGCCCGTTTTGCCCTGTTTTTTGCGCACGAAATGCAATACGAGGGTCAAAACGACGATGCCGACGGCTATGACTGCCACGGCAACGGATATGACCGTTCCCGCGACGGACAGAAGATTGAAAAACATGATCGCTTCCTCCCCGCCGCAAACGGCGGTCAGCTCGGCTTATTCTTTGAGCGCCTGCGCCTTCTTTTTGCGGCCAAAATTGATTTTGCCCTTATTGCGGAGTATAAAGTACGCCACGACCAGCGCGATAATCGCTGCGACGATGAACGCAGTCCACCACCAGGTGAACATGAGGTAGAGCGCCGTAGAGGTCAGATAAGAAGTCAACAGCCAGAATGCGAGCGTCCAGCGGAATTTGCCCTTGGGAAGCTCCGCCCTGACCGTTGCCGCCGCCGCAAAGCAGGGCACGGTGAGCATATTGAACACGCAGAAAGCGATCAGCCCTTGCCACGTAATGCCGACGTCTTCGGAAGCGAGAAACGCCGCGATGACGCCGATGCCGCTTTCTCCGTCCTCCCCCGCGACGCCGAGCACGCCGACGCCGATGGCGCCCGCCAGCACATAGAAGGTGGAGATGACGTTTTCCTTTGCGATAAGGCCGGTGACCGCCGCCACGACGAACACCCAGCCGTACTGCCCGAGCTGGAGCCCGAAGCCCATCGGGGTGCAGATCCACATAAAGAAAGTGCCGATATCGTGCAGAATGCTCTCGTTCATGCGGCTGACTTCCTCCTCCCCGACGGTGAGGCACTCCCACTGCCAGTTGAAGTTGGAAAGGAACCAAATGACGATGGAGGAAGCCAAAATGATGGTAAACGCCTTTTTGAGGTAATGCTTGAGTTTATCCCACAGATGCACCATCAAATTGCGGAACTGCGGCGCATGGTACGCGGGAAGCTCCATGATGAAGGGTGCGACCTCTCCGCGCATGGACGTCTGCCGCATAAACAGCACCATGATGACCGCCATGATCATGCCGAACAGGTAGAGGAAAAATACCAAGAGGTCGGCGCCGATGGGAATGTTCGTGAAGTGCGCCACGATACCGCCGCAGACGGCGGCGAGAATGGGCGCTTTCGCCCCGCATGTAAAGAAGGGAATGACGCGGTTGGTCATGATCCGTTCCTTTTCGTCGGCGAGCGTCCTCGTGTTGACCGCCGCGGGCACCGAACAGCCGAAGCCCATGATCATCGGGATGAACGCCCTGCCCGAAAGCCCGAATTTGCGGAATGCGCGGTCGAGTATGAACGCGACGCGCGCCATATAGCCGGAATCTTCGAGGATAGAGATGAAGAGGAACAGTACGAGGATCTGCGGGACAAAGGACAGGACGCCCGCGACGCCGCCCCAAATACCGTCGTTGACCAGACCCTGCGCCCAGACGGCGGCGCCCGCGCTTTCCAGCCCGGTAGCGATCAGCCCGCCGAGTTGATCGGTGATAAAGCCCATCAAATTGAATAAAATAGCGCCCGGCGTCGAGATCCCCGCGGAACTGTAGAACACGGCTACAAACGCATCCAGCACTTCGTTGCCCGTGGATACATCCTTTGCAAAGCCGAAGATCGCGTTCAGGTACAGCAGATCTTCGCCGAAGGTCAGATGGAAGATCGCGAACAGGATGACGATAAAGATGGGGATACCCCAGATCCTGTGGGTGAGCACCTTGTCTGCCCTATCCGACTTGGTGAGCGCGCCCTCTTCCTTTTTTGCCGCATGGGTAAATGTCTGCGAAAAATGCGCGGATATGTATTTATAGCGCGCGTCGGCGACCATCGCCTCGAAGTCGCCCTCGAATACATCGTCGGAGAATTGTTTTTTAAATTCTTCGACCATCTGCATTTCGTCGGGATGAGCGCCCACTTCCAATTCGTCCCCTTCGGCGAGTTTGACGGCATGGAAGAGCGGATTTTCCACCCCTTTGCCCTTTAACGCGATGCGCACGTCGTCGATGACGTGAGAAAGTTTGGATTCTTTGAGGACGGTCGTCCCTTCGCGCTTGTTCTGCGCCGCCGCATAGGCGCGTTCCATCAGTTCTTGAATGCCCTCGTCTTTGAGCGCGGAGATCTCGACGACGGGAACGCCGATGCGGCTTTCCAGCGTTTTTGCGTCGATCTTGTCGCCGCTCTTTTCGACGACGTCGATCATGTTGAGCGCGATGACCATCGGCACGTCGATCTCCATGATCTGCGTCGTGAGATACAGGTTGCGCTCTAAGTTGGTCGCGTCGACGATGTTGATGACGCAATCCGGCTTTTCATCGAGGATGAAATTGCGCGAGATGACCTCTTCGGGCGTATACGGCGAAAGGGAATAGATCCCGGGCAGATCTACGATCGCGACGGGGGCGCTGAGTTTTTTATAGACGCCCTCCTTTTTATCGACCGTGACGCCCGGCCAGTTGCCGACGTGCGCCGTGCTGCCCGTAAGGGCGTTGAACAGGGTGGTTTTACCCGAATTCGGGTTGCCCGCCAGTGCAAATTTAAGCATCTTTCACCTCCATGACCACGCAGGAGGCCTCGCTTTTTCGAAGCGATAACTCGTACCCGCGCAAATTGACTTCGACAGGGTCGCCGAGGGGGGCCAGCTTTCTGAGCATGATCTCCGCGCCCGGCGTCACGCCCATATCGAAGAGCCTGCGCCTGATTTTTCCTTCGCCCTCGATGCGTTTGACGATGCCCTTTTCACCGACGGCGAATTCGTTGAGATGTTTTTCCATATATTCTCCTATCCACAAACATTGCGCTTTGCTTTTTCAGAAGATAACGCTTTCTCTGTAAGAACGGCATTAAACTAAAATCTTCATCGCCAAGGTCCTGTCCAGCGCGAGGCGGCCTTCCTTCACTTTTAGGATGACGCTTCCTCCCACTTCGGACAATACGGTGATCTTGGACCCGATGGTAATGCCTAAATTTTCGAAATGTCTCTTGTTCTTTTCGTCCGCAAGGATCTTTCTGACCGTAAGCTCTTCTCCCGCGGGTGCGATCGGCAACGGCATGTTTTTATTCCTCCCTTTTATTTGCGGAATTTCTCCGTGATCTCTTTTTATTAACCGAGGTTAATTTTAAACTATATTTATGACATTGTCAAGCAAATGATGACATAATTTTTAAAAAAATCGCACCAAAAAAGGCGCGCGCCCTTAGGGGCGCGCATTTTTGCCTGCGTTTTATTCTTTTTCCGCCTTTTCTTCCGCGTTTTCTTCCTTTTGCGGAGAAACGATTTTGGGAAGGGACAGCCCCGCCATATTGTATATCTCTTCAAGCGGAGGCAGGCTCTTTAAAAGTCCGCTCAAAAAGCCGGCGGTCGCCGTCTTGCCGTCCTTGCCTTCGCCGCCGTCCCATACGGTCACTTTGTCGATCTTGATGTTTTTGATCGCTTCGACCTGTTCGGCGACGAGCTGCTCGATCTTGTCGGCGACGATCAGGCGCACCGCGTCGTTCGCGTCGCCGCCCGCCGCTTTTACGAGCGCGTCAAGGCCTTCCGCCTGTTTGGAGAGTTTTTCGCGCACGCCGCGCGCTTCCGCCTCCATTTTTGCAAAAATCGCGTCCGCTTCGCCCTTTGCCGTGCGGCGCATCTGCTCCGCTTCCGCATCCGCTTCGATCTCTTTGCGGCGCTTTTCGATTTCCTGCTTGACGATGATATCCGCTTCCTGCGTCGCCTTTTCTTTTTCCGCACGCGAATGTTCCGCCTGTTTTTCGGCGACGTAGCTCTCTTCGAGTGCCTTCGCCGCCTGCACCTTTTCGGCCGTGACGGCGAGTTTCATCGCTTCTGCTTCCTTTTCGCGCAGTTCCGCCTGCGTTTTGGCGATCTCTGCCTTCGCCTTGTTTTCCCCCTTGATCGCCTCGCTTTCCGCTTCGGCGACGCGCACGCGCTCTTCCATTTTGGCATTTGCTTCGCCGATCGAACCGATCTTGTTCGCCTCGGCGACGGAGATCTTCGCATCGTTGATCGCCTTTGCCGCCGCCTCTTTGCCGAGAGCGATGATATAGCCCGATTCGTCCGAAATATCGGTTACGTTCACGTTGATCAGGCGCAAACCGATCTTTTTCAATTCCCCTTCCACGTTGCGGGAGATGGCCTCCAAAAACTTGTCGCGGTCGGTGTTGATCTCCTCGATGTTCATCGTGGCGATGACCAAACGAAGCTGACCGAAGATGATGTCTTTGGCGAGTTCCTGGATCTCTGCCATCTTCAGATTGCGCAGGCGCTCCGCTGCATTTTCCATGACGGTCGGCTCGGTCGAGATACCGACGGTGAAGATCGAGGGCACGTCGATGCGGATATTCTGCCGCGAAAGCGCGCTTTTAAGATCTACCGAAATGGAAAGGGGCGTCAAATCGAGATAGGTAAACGCCTGTACGAGGGGCCAGATGAACGCGGCGCCGCCGTGGATGCACTTGGCGCTGCGCGCATTGCCTTCCTTATCCGCGCCGACTTTACCGTAGATGACCATGATCTTGTCGGGCGGACATTTTTTGTAGCGGGTGACGACCATCAAAAAGAGCATGACGATGACGAGCACCGCCACTACGATGAGTAAAACGATCCAACCTTCCATGATGTTATTCTCCTTTCACTATATCATTATCATTTTTTTTCCCGTTCGACCACGAACACGTCGCCCTGCGACTGGCGGATGACGACCTGCGCGTCCACGGGTATTTTTTCCTCTTCGTCGGTCACGGCATCTGCTTCGGTGTATCTGCCCTGTAAAACGAGGGTGATCTTTCCCCTTCCTTCCCTTTTTGGGGGAACGGAGACATAGACGGTCGCCACTTTTCCGACGGCGCTGTTGTAATCAGCAGTGCCGTCCTCCTGTAAGCGGAGGATCATGCGGATGACAAACCATACGACGATATAGGCTACCAACCCTGCCACGATAGAGACCACGATGGATACGGCGGTGTTGACCCCGCAGGTGAGCATGACGATGCCCGTCCAGCCGCCGATGGCGAAAAAGGCGGTCAGACCCTTCGTAGTGAAAAGCGACATTCCCGTATCGGTATGCGAATCGAGCGCGCCGTCGCCGTCGGTATCGGTGTCGAGATCGGCATCGCCGCTCTCCGCCCCGATGATCATCATGACGATCTGCACGAGCAAAAAGAGCGTGCCGATGCAGGCTATAACGAAATATGTCCATTCCAGCCCGCCGAAATCTTTAAACCAAGTCATTTTCCTCTTCTCCTTTTTGATGGATATAGATGATTTTTTTCCCTTTCTTCAGGGCATATTTGACCGTATACCACGTGCCGCCCCGCTCGGCATACAGATATGCGAGCAATACGTCGCAGCAGTCGACCATATAGCGGTTGCGCTCGAACATGCACCCCGCTTCGTACCGCTCGTGCAATACGATCGTTTCGTCACATTCGCGCAAGAGGTCTTCGTACAGCCGACGCATCTCATAAGTATAGCGGCTGCTTTGATCGGCACAGGGGATGCAGGCGACGATTTTGATCGGAAATTCCCTTTTCAGAGAGGCGAGTACCCCGCAGCAAACGAGATCGAAGCCGAGCGCCATGCCGCAGTAAAAGGTATCCGCCCCCTGCGCGATGAGTTCTCTGCATTTTTCTTCGAGGGCGGCGCAGGAAAAATTTCTTTCCAAAACGCGGTGCCCGGTCAATGCGCACTTCACAGCGGCTTGCTCCTCTCTTTTCCGTGTCCGCGGGGATACAGTGCGGGCGTACGGCTCTTTTTTTCGGCGACGATGAGCGTCCTTTCTCCCTCCCCTTCGGGGAGGGCATAGCATTGTACATGCGCTACCCTTCCGCCCAAAACGGAAAGGGCGTTTTTTGCCTCTGTAAGTTCCTCTTCCGCCCTGCCTTTATAGGCAACGAATACGCCGCCCACTCTGACGAGGGGAAGGCAGTATTCGCACAGGGTATTCATCCGCGCGACCGCGCGGGCGCAGCAGGCGTCAAAATTTTCGCGCAGGTCCCGATCGCGCGCGGCCTCCTCCGCGCGGGCGTTTATCACGCGCGCGGGCAGATCCAACTCTCGGATCACCTCTTCCAAAAAAGCGCACTTTTTACCCACCGATTCGATCAGCGTAAATTTGAGGTCGGGCCGCAGCAGCATGAGCGGTACGGACGGAAAACCGCCGCCCGAGCCGACTTCCGCGACGCTGGCGTTCGGGGGAAAATATTTCTCTCCCGCAACGCTGTCGAGAAAGTGTTTGATGTAGCACTCCCTCTCGCCCGCAATGCGGGTCAAGTTGATCTGTTCGTTCTTTCGTGAAAGGAGCCTATAAAACAGGCGGAATTTTTCACCCGTTTCTCCCTCTTCTATTTTATGCGCGTATGCGTTCAGCCAATCTTTCATTTTTTTCATTATATCATATTTTTCGCCCCATTACAATGTTTTGCAACCTTTTTATTTTCCACTTATTCAGAATTTGTCCTTCCACATTGTGGAAAAATTTCTTGATAACCTCTTCGGTTATTCATTTTTGCTCCTTTCAAAATTTTTTCTTCTCTCTTACCTTTCTTTTTTTATATTCATTTATCCACACAGGCTAAACCTTTCCCCTCTCTCTTCACAGCCTTTTCAACAAAAATTTCCTCCCTTGTCCACAAGGATTGCGAGGCAAGTTGCTTGCTTTTTGCGCCGTTTTTTTATATAATGATTAGGAAAAAGAAAAGATTTGTGAAATTTTTCCACAAATCTACACGGCCTATTATTAAATAACAACATTTAAAAGAATAAATATTTAAAATAAATCTTTCCCGCACAGGGCGGTCTGGGAACGATTTACGGGAGGAACAGCATGAAGATCATTTGCGAAGGCATAGAACTTTCGGATGCGGTGATGAAGGTAGTTAAGGCATGCAGCACAAAGACGACCAATCCCATCCTCGAAACGATCAAAATTTCGGCGGAAAACGACGTTTTGACCCTGCTCGCTACGGACGGCGAAATTTCTATTCAAAAGAAGATCAAAGCGGAAGTGCTGGAAGAGGGCGTGGCGTGCGTGCCCGGTAAATATTTTTCTGACTTTATTAAAAAACTGGAAAACGCACAGCTGACGCTGACATGCGAGAGCGACAAACTGGATATCCGTTACGGAGATTCGGAAAGCAGCATCCAGGTATTGCCCGCGGAAGATTTTCCCGCCATCGATATGAAGATAGACGAGAAAAGTTTTTCTCTCCTTTCCAAAGATCTGAAGGATCTGATCGCCAAGACGACCTTTTGCTGTGCGCAGGACGATTCCCGGCCCGTTTTAAAGGGATGCCTCATTGAAGCGAAGGAGGGAACCGTCACCTTTACGGCGCTGGACGGCTACCGCATGGCGATCGCGCGCAGGGATGTTTCCGCCGCCAACGGCGACGTGCGCATCATCTGCCCCGCCCGCACATTGAACGAGATCGGCAGGATGATCTCTGCGGAGGAAGAGCCCCTCGAAGTGTTTGTACAGAAAAACATGCTGCTTGTCAGCATCGAAGACACCGTGCTTACGAGCCGGCTGTACGAGGGAGATTTCATCAACGTTTCCAACATCATACCCAAGGCGTTTACGAGCGAAATCGTGGTAGACAAAAAAGTTTTGGACGAGAGCGTAGACCGCGCTTCGGTGCTGGCGCGCACGGATAAGAACAGCATCCTCTGCTTCGATATCAAAGAAAACGGTATGGCGATCACTTCGAATACGTCCATAGGCAGGGTAGACGAAAGCGTGCCGGTGGAACTGGAGGGAAAGGACGTGAGTATCGCCCTCAACAGCAAATATATCGGGGAATGCCTTTCCGCAGTCGACGAAGAGAAGGTGCGCATTTGTTTTAACGGGGCGGTATCTCCCTGCGTCGTACTGCCGAAAGAGGGAGATTCTTTCCTTTATTTGATACTTCCCGTGCGTACAACGGCATAAAAACGGTTGACAGCCGCCGCGCATTTTATGTATAATAGGGTGCGAACGATATTAAAATAGGAGAATTGGCGTTAAAATGAAGAGAACTTACCAGCCTAAAAAGAGGCAGAGAAGCAAAGTACACGGTTTTCGTCAGAGAATGAAGACCCAGGGAGGCAGAAAGACCCTGAAGAGAAGGAGAGACAAGGGCAGAAAGAAGATCTCTGCTTGACCTCTCGCCGAAAAAGGTGCGTCTTGTATACGAGATTAAAGAAAAACAGCGATTTTCAGAAATTGTTTGCAAGGGGAAAAAAAGCTTTTTCCCCTGCTTTAATTGTACTGTATTTGCCCGCCAAGGAAACGAGAATGGGGCTTTGCGTGAGCAAAAAGCACGGAAAAAGCGTCAGGCGCAACCGCATCAAACGGCTGCTGAGGGAGGCTTTTCGCGCCGTTTGCGGCGGGCTGCAGGGAAATTATATCTTTGTGCTCATCCCCAAACAGGCAGAAACGTATTCGCTGGACAAGTTTAAAAAGTGCCTTTATTCTGCTTTGAAGCGGGAGGGGCTGATCGAATGAACGGGCCGGCTGTGCGAAAAATTTGGAAAAAATTGCGCCGCACCGTATTCAAGCCGTATATTAAGATGCTGCTCATGCATGCCATCGTCTTTTATCAGAAATACTTTTCGAGAAAGATGTGTCTTTACCGCCCTACCTGTTCGCAGTATATGCTGGAAGCCATCAATAATCACGGCGTGATCATCGGCATACTGCTCGGTTCGTGGCGGATTTTGCGTTGCAACCCCTTTTCGAAGGGAGGATACGACCCCGTACCCGAAAATTATTTTAAAGTGCGGTGGCTATATTAATTTTTTTTGGTAAATAGGGAATGTTCAATTTTTTGACTACGCTGGGTTCCGGCCAGTTGATCGAATTGTTTTTTTTGGAGGGCAGCGGCGGACTGAACTGGATCGGCCGGGTCATCGGCTGGATCATCGAACTGTTTGGCAGCTATGTGGGCCTGGGCATCATCGTGTTCACCCTCGTTTTAAAGCTGATCACCCTCCCCCTCGACATCTACTCCAAATCCAAGATGCGTAAAAACAGCTTGAAGATGGAGAAAATGCGGCCGCAGCTCGAGAAACTGCAAAAACAATACCAAAACGACCAGCAAACGTACAATATGAAGATGATGGAGCTGTACAAAAAGAACGGCTACTCTATGTTCGGCGCCTGTCTTCCCATGATCGTGACGCTCGTCATCTTCTTTTTCGTGCTCGGCGCGTTTACTTCTTATTCGCAGTATTCCAATGTTCGGCTGTACAACGACATGGGAAACAGCTATTCGGAAGCCATCCTCGCCTATGCGCCCGAACCGGGAGAGGCGGTGATCACTTCCCCTACGGCGACCGATCAGACGGATGAAAACGGAAATCCAGTCTATTTGATCACCCGCACGGTGGAAGCGTATGCAGACGATCATTTTGTAGCGTATACGCAGGTACAGAATTATTACACTTCCGATCAGGCGATAATCGCCGACCCTTCCCTCATCGTTTGGGATGACGTGGAAGTGACGAGCGCTTATTATGTAAATACGAGCGCGGTGCTCTCCTCTACAGACGCAAACGTGCAGGCGGCGCTGGAAGAGATCCGGCAGGCGCACGCAGAGGACGAAACCGCGATGACGGACGACAGGCTCGCGCAGGAATATGTCAAACAAGCGGGCAGGGACGCCGCCGAAGCGGTGTACGATACCGGAAAATCCGGATTTTTGTGGGTCAAAAACATTTGGCTGCCCGACACTTCGTACAATCATCCCGTACAGGGATACAGCGATTTCCGCAGTTCGGCAAGCCGCGTGAACGTAGATATCACAGAACCTTTTTACGAAGAAGTGACGTATAACCTCTCCTACGAAAAGGGAGCGGCGAACGGGTATTATATCCTCATCGTCATTTCGATAGGCAGCATGTTCCTTTCGCAGTTTATCGTATCGAAGAGCAATAAGGCGCAGAACGAATTGCAGACGGCGGACGGGAGAGGCAAAAAGACGCAGAAGATCATGATGATCGTGATGCCGATCATCTTCGGCGTGTTCGCCTTTATGTACAGCGCGGCGTTCAGTATTTACATGATCGTGAGCAACTTGTTCGGCATATTGAGTACCGTTCTCATCAACTTGATCATCGACAGAAAATTTGCTAAGATAGAAGAAAAAGAGATACAGGAAAAGTACAGCAAACGCATCCCGCAGGCGTCGCGTGCCGCACAGGGCGGCAGCGCGGGAGCTGTAAAAATTAAGGATAAAGACAAAAAAATCGATCCGCAGACGATTTCGAATACGCAGGACAAAGATTCGGCGCGGAAGGGAGGAAAGAAAAAATGAACGAATACGAATTCACCGGAAAAACGGTGGAAGAGGCGGTGGATGAGGGACTAAAAGCCCTCGGGCTTGCCAGGGAAGAGGCGGAAGTCGTCGTCATCGAAGAAGGAAAAAAAGGCCTTTTTAAATCGGTGAAGGCAAAGGTGAAGATCTCGAAGAAGAGGACGGACGGCGAACGCGCGGTGGAATTTTTGGAAGGGTTATTTTCCATTTTGAACATCGCGGCGACGGAAGAACTGGAAGAGGACGAAGAGCACACCAAGATCAACGTGATCACGACCAATTCTTATTCGGTGATCGGGCACAGGGGCGAGATCCTCGACGCGCTGCAAGTTTTGGCGGGCGCGGTTGCCAACATCGGCAGAGAGGAATATAAGCGCGTGGTCGTAGACTGCGAGAATTACCGCGAAAAGAGGGAAGAAACGTTAAAGCGCCTTGCGAACAAGCTGGCGGAAAAGGCGGTGCGCACGGGAAGGAAGCTGTCGTTAGAGCCGATGAGCCCCTATGAGCGTCGCGTGATCCATTCTGCCCTTGCAGACAGTACGGAAGTCAAGACGCAGAGCGAGGGCAAAGAGCCCAACCGCTATATCGTGGTCATTCCCAACAATCTGCGGCCCGGTTCCGACCGCTTTGACAGGCGCGGCGGGTTCAACCGCGACAGGAATTTTAATAACCGTGACCGCGGCGGGCGCGGGTTCAATAAGGACAGGCGCGACAGGAACGACCGCGGCGGCAAACCGTACGAAAAGCGCGATAGAAGGGATAGGCCTGCGGGCGGCGCAAAGCCGGCGGCGAAGCGCACCCCCTACTTCGGCACATACCTCGGCAACAGCAACGACGTTAAAAAGACGGACGAACAAAACAGCGAAGAATAAGGCGCAAACAGCGCAAAAGAGGCGGCATTTTTGCCGCCTCTTTTATATTTTTAAATTTTCCACGCCGACAGATACCGCGAAAAATAATTTTCTCCGCGTAAAATGCAGAGCATTTTGGTTTCGTATATAATTCTAATCCCCTTCGGGAGAAACGTTTGCATATTTTTCTTCCTGCCTTCCCCAAGGGGGCCCGCTTGCGGCGGATGAGGGACTAAACATTTCTTCTCCCCCTCATCAGTCACCTTCGGTGACAGCTTCCCCTTAGGGGGAAGCCTTTTTGTTCGTCCAATAATCAGTCACCTTTCGCGACGACCCCAGGGGGGAAGTCTTTTTTACTCGGTCAAATACAGCGACAACTTAGATATAAGGAGAATCCTTTTTTGACGCAGGATCGGTCGTTTTTCGTGACAGAGAGGGAAGACAACCGCAGCTATTTCATATATTTTCGGATGATTTTTTCCTTTTGCGGGGAAGCGGGGGCATAGCGGAAAGGAAGGTCGATCTTTGTGCTTTTATCGAGAATGCCTTTGACATGAGAAAAGGCAAAAAATCCGCGCGGGCCGTGATAGGCGCCCGTACCGCTCTCCCCTACGCCGCCGAAGCCGAGTTCATGAGAGGTGAGGTGAACGACCGTATCGTTGATACAGCCGCCGCCGAAAGAGATCTCTCGAATGGCGCGCATGGCGGCGCTCTTGTTTTTGCCGAACCAGTAGAGGGCGAGCGGCGAGGGATTGCGGGCGATCGCCCCCTTTATATCGTCGAAGGAAGCCGCTTCCAAAACGGGCAGTACGGGGCCGAAAATTTCCTGTTGCATAATCGCGTCATCCAAAGAGACACCTTCCGTCACGGTGGGCGAAATTTTTAAGGACGCCTCGTCCGTTTCGCCGCCGAAGGAAACTTTGGAAGGGTCGATGAGGGCTGCCACGCGATCGAATTGGCGCCTGTCGATCATCTTAGGGTAATCCGGATTTTTCAGAGGGTCTTTGCCGTACATGCGGACGATTTCCTCTTCTAATGCGGCGACGAACGCGGCTTTGCGGTTCGGGTGGGCGAGCACATAGTCGGGCGCGACGCACGTTTGCCCCGCATTGAGAAATTTGCCGAAGGCGATCCGCCGCGCCGCAAGGCGCACATCCGCATCCTCGGTAAGGATACAGGGGCTTTTTCCGCCCAGTTCTAAGATGGCGGGCGTCAGATTTTTTGCGGCGCCGACGGCGGCGCGGCGGCCCGTCTCTTTGCCGCCCGTAAAAAATAGGACGTCATATTTAAAATCAAATAAATTTGCGTTCGCTTCCCTGTCCCCCTCGATCGGGGCGACATAAGAGGGAGGAAAGGCGGCTTCGATCACCTTGCGGATGACCTGCGCCGTATGGGGAGATTTTGCGCTCGGCTTGACGAGCGCCGTATTGCCCGCCGCAAGGCAGTCGACGAGGGGTACCATTGTCAATTGAAAGGGATAGTTCCACGGGCTGACGATGAGCGCCGTGCCATAGGGCGACGGAACGGAAAAACTTTTGGCGGGAAACTGGGAGAGGGGCGTTTTGACCGATACCGCGCGCATGAGTTTTTTGACATGTTTCTGCATGTAAGATATTTCCGCATACACCATGCCGAGTTCGGTCATGTAGCTTTCGAAGGGGCTTTTGGAGAGATCGGCGCGGAGCGCTTCGAGAATTTCCCCTTCATGAGAGCGGATCGCATGCAACAGCTTTTCCAGAGCGCGGATGCGAAAGGATGCTTCCAACGTTTTTCCTTCCGAAAAAAAGGCGCGCTGTGCCTGCAACAGGGAAGGTATATCCATAATATTCTCCTTTGCAGGCGCCGACCGCAGTAAGGCGGCGCTTGCACTATCATTATAACCCCTTTTCGGAAAAAAGCAACAGCTCCCGCAAAAAATCAGAAAAAAATCAAAGATTCATAAAATTTTAACATTTCAGAAATAATTGTTTTACTTTTTGCTGACAAAAGCGCAACACTTGCGCTCTATAATAAAGGAGCAAAAAGCAAAAGGAGCAAAGAGATATGATCAGCGAAAAGGAAAAGAAAGAGATCGAAAAAATGCGTTCCGCTTATGCGGAAAAAGAAACGACGCCCTTGGAAGAACTCAAAAGGAAAGACCGCGCGGCGCGGCGGCCCGCCGCGGTGTTCGCCTATATTTTCGGCATTGCGGGCGCTCTGGTGCTCGGCGTGGGGATGTGCCTCGCCATGCGGGTGATAGGCGATCTGTTTATTCTCGGGATCGCGGTAGGAATCGTCGGGATCGCGATGGTGGTTGCCAATTATTTTATTTACAAGGCGATGCGCAAGGCGGGCAGAAAAAAACATGCACAGGAAATTTTAGATTTAAGCAATAAATTGCTCAATGAATGAAATGATCAATATACAAGATCCCCGCAATGAAGCGGGGATCAAATTTTTGTATTAAAAACCGCGGATCGTGCGCGTGAAACAGAATGCAATAGCGATGCGCAAAAAAAGCCCTCCCTTCGGGAGGGCACGGAATGCGGCCGATTAAATAAAAAGGTTTCCCCTTGGGGCAGTCACAGAAGGTGACCGAGAAAAAAAGGACTCCCCCGGGGTTGTCGCGAAAGGTGACTGATTATTGGACGAACAAAAAGGCTTCCCCCTTAGGGGAAGCTGTCACCGAAGGTGGCTGATGAGGGGGGGAAGGGATGTTTAGTCCCTCATCCGCCGCAAGCGGGCCCCCTTTGGGGAAGGCAGGAAGAAAAATATTTGAACGTTTCTCCCGAAGGGGAAGGCAGAGAGATTGACCCGTTTACGGTAAGATGAAAAGTGAATTCATGCGTCAATATTGCAGAAAGAAAATTGATCTACGTCAAACAGGCCCCGGTCGGACAATTTCAAGGAAGGAATGACGAGCAGGGCGAGAAAGGACAGGCTCATAAATGCGTCAAATCGGCGGTCTATGCCGAGGGCATAGGCGCGCGACAGAAGGGCCTGCGAACGGGTGACGTATTCTTCGGCGGGAAGGGAACTCATCAGCCCCGCAATATCGAGGGGAAGAGAATCTATGCGGCCGCCCGCGGCGATCGCCATACCGCCGCCGATGCGTTTGAGTTCGTTTACGGCCGCAGCCATGTCCGCATTGCGATCGCCGAGGACAATGACGTTGTGCGAGTCGTGCGCGACGGTCAGCGCGATCGCGCCGCCGTGCAGGCCGTAGCCCTCTAACAGCCCCAGCCCGATATTGCCCGTGTCGCGGTGCCGTTCGACAACGGCAAGTTTCAAAAGGTCTGTGCCCGATAAAACGACGTCACCGGCCTCGCTCTGTACGGTGCGCACCGCGCGTTCCGTGACGACGTTATCCGGCAGGATGCGGATGACATTGGCGCGGCTGCCCTTCAGCTTTAAGCGGAAAGAATCGGGGGAAAGAACGCCGAGGTGTACGGTATTTTTTACTTCTTCCGGCAATGCGCGGCAGGAGGCGTCAAAGAGCGGCTTTCCCCCCTCCGCAACTTTTTTACCCCCCTTAAAGGTCATAAAACAGCGAAAGTCTTTCAAGTCGTCGAACACGGCGATGTCCGCGTCATAGCCGGGCGCGATCGCACCCTTGCCTTTTAAATGGTAACAATCGGCGGCGTTGAGGGTGGCGGCAATGACCGCCTGTACGGGATGCATGCCCGCTTTGACGGCGACGCGCAGGGCATTGTCTAAATGGCCGTTCTCCTGCAAGTCCGCGGCGTGGCGGTCGTCCGTACAGAAGAGAAAGCGGCGCAGATTATAGGGCGTGACTGCCCTGCAGTTGACGGCGACGTTGCGCGTTGCCGAACCCTCGCGCAGGTGAATATACATGCCTTTGGAAATTTTTTCCTCCGCCTCTTCGGGGCGGATGCACTCGTGATCGGTAGAGATGCCCGTGGCGATATAGGCATTCAGTCCCCTGCCGCCCGTCGAGGGAGCGTGGCCGTCGATGATCTTGCCGGCGGCGCGCGCCCCTTCGAGTTTTTTGATCGCTTCGGGATCTTTGGCCAAAACGCCGGGATAGTTCATAAATTCCCCTAAACCGAACAAAAAGTCCTCGCGGATAAATTTTTCGGTATCGGCGCCGGTGAGGACGGCCCCGCTCGTTTCAAAGGCGGTGGCGGGTACGCAGGAGGGAAGCATCACTTTGACTTCGAGCGGCGTATTTTCGGATGCTTTGTAAATATATTGCGCACCGGAAATACCGCAGACGTTGGTGATCTCGTGCGGGTCGGCAATGACGGTGGTCGTGCCGCGCGGCATGACGAGGCCGGCAAACGCTTCCGGCGAGAGCTGCGAACTTTCGATGTGTACATGTGCATCGATCAGCCCGGGTACGGCAATTTTGCCCTTAAGGTCGATCTCTTCCTGCCCTTCATAAGAGCCGTACCCGACGATTTTATCCCCTTCTATGGCGATATCCGCGCCGATCAGTTCGCCCGTGAATACATTGACGAAACGGCCGTTTTTGAGGACGAGGGAGGCCTTTTTTGTGCCTAAAGCGGCGTCGATCCATTTTTCGATCATAATTTCCTCCGAGGAGCGGCTTGCCGTGTCAGGCGGCAGCCTAAAAATGTCCGCCGCGGCATTGCAGTGCCGCGGCGGCGTTTTTGCGCGGAGCGCGCAAGTCAGTGCGTGAACAGGAACGTAAAGATAAATACCAGGCTGAGCACGGCGGTAACGGGACTGATTTCTTTGATCTTGCCCGTACACAGCTTGATGAGCGTATAGGAAATGAATCCCGCGGCGATGCCGTACGAGATGGAGTAGGCAAAACTCATGACCGCGATCGTGAGGAAGGCGGGCACTGCGGTGGCGGGATCTTTCCAATCGATATCGATGACGTTGCGCATCATCAGAACGCCGACGTAAACGAGCGCGCCTGCCGTTGCGCAGGAAGGAATAAGCGCTGCGATGGGGCTTAAAAACATGGCAACGGCGAATAGGACGGCGACGACGAGGGCCGTCATGCCCGTTCTGCCGCCGACGGCAACGCCAGAGGCGGACTCGACAAATGTCGTGACCGTCGAGGTACCGAGGATGGCGCCCGTGCATGTGGCGATCGAATCGCTCAAAAGCGCGCGCTGAATATTTTTGACCTCTCCCTTTTCATCGATCAGGCCGCTTTCTTTGCCGGCTGCCTGGCAGGCGCCCATCAGAGAGCCGAGCGTATCGAACATGTCGACCATGGCGAAGGCGACGAGCGCGGCGATAAAGTCGAAGATCATATTGGAAGGCACGGTAAAGCCGTTTTTAAAGACCTGCCCGAATGCCTGCGTGCCGAATTCCTGAAAGGCGACGAAGGGATTGAGATTAAACTCTTCGGAAATCGTCGTAAAGACGGCCTTGCACGATTCAGAGCCGACAGCGACGCCGATGCCGCAGCAGGCATAATACATCAAGGCGCTGCCGACGATGCCGAGCACAATTGATGCCTTAAAATTTAATTTAGAGAAGATGGCGATGATGATCAGCGAAGCGATCGAAATGGCCGCGGCGATCATGGTCGCGCCGTCCGTCGTGAAGGTGCGCAGGTTGAAGGAAACGAGCGCGACGCCTGTGCCGGCGTCCGGAACGATCAATCCCGCATTTTGCAGGCCGACAAAGGCAACGAATAGGCCGATTCCTGCAGAGATGGCGACGCGGATACAGGCAGGTACGGCGCGGACGATCGCCTTGCGCGCGCCGATGATGGTGAGAAACAGGAACAAGAATCCGGAAAATAGTACGATGAGCAGCGCTTGGGCATAGGTATATCCCATCGTCATGCAGATGGTATATACGAAGAAGGCGTTCAGCCCCATACCCGGTGCCTGTGCGAAGGGAATCTTCGCCAGGAAGGACATCAAAAGCGTGCCCACGATTGCAGAGAGCGCCGTGACGATATACATGGCGCCGTAAGACACTTCCCCCGTTTCTGCAAACATGTTCGGATGCACCATGAGGATGTAGACCATCGTCATAAAGGTCGTACAGCCTGCGACGATCTCCGTCTTGAAGCCGGACTTCATCTTTGTAATGCCGTAGAACTTGTCTACTTTGCCGAGGAAGCCCTTGTAGCGCGGCGCCACGACTTCGCCATAGCCTTCCTGCGATGTCGTAGCGAGCTGAGGTTCGCCGATCGTCTCTTCGACTTTCGGCTCTTCGGTGTTTTGATTTTCAGTCATCTGAAAACCTCCGTTCGTTTATTTTTACGCACAAGGCGTAAAGCGACGCCGTTAAACCAAATTTTTTCTTATTTTTCTCAATTCTAACACATTTTTATGACAAAAGCAAACATTTAAAGCAAATAAATGGCATATTGCCCGATTTTCTTTTGAATTGAGTACATGATTGTAAAAAGCGCCTTGAAAAAGCAAAGGCGCAGGAACAAAATTTATGCGCTTAAAATTTGTTCCTGCGCTCAAATCCTCGCCGGAAGGCGGCTATTTATTTTATTGTTGATTTTCCCCGTCGGAAGGAGCACTCATGTATTTCATTGGCGGTCTTCCTCCGTTGGGGAAGGCGGCCCGCTTGCGGTGGATGAGGGGTTATATACACCCCCCTCTCCTTCATCAGTCACATACAGGAAATTTTCACCTTGAGAGCCCTCTTTTGTTTTTAGCATAAATATTTTTACGCAGCACGCCTAAGGAAAGGCTGTCTCTGCGCATCGATATAGCTTTCAGTTTCTTGCGTTTATTTCGCTAAGTTTCTTTAAAAATGAAATGGCGCATTTATGCGCCATTTCAAAATATTGGCGCAAATTTTTCATACTGCGTCGGCATGCGCGTAACTCGTAACAAAGGAAGAAAGTGCCTCTGCTATAATGCCCGCCATTTTGTAGACGAGGCTGAGCCGCGTTAAATTGAGCAAAGAGTAGTTAAAGACGGACTTTTCCGCAACGATGCCCATAATACTCACATCGCCGATGGCGTCGAATTTCTTATTAGCCCCTAAACCGGGCCGTAGCCCCTTATTGCTGATTTTGATCAGGCCGATATCGCCGGCATCCCCTACCGCCGCGTCTACGGCAATGATTTTAGATCCGGGATGTGTCCTTTTTAGGAAGTCACCGAGATACTTTATTTCCTTTGCGGTGACGGGATTTTTGAGTGTGCCGTAAATAAACGCACCTGCATTGAGAGCATCAGTCTGCGTCATTGTCCCGACGACGGGGCCGAGACTGTCGCCAATCGCCAGATCGCTGCCAATGCATAAAATGACGGGCGGTGCAGTCATTTCTTTTAAAAAACCGTTTAAAGTCATAATAATTCCCGTCGGTGCCATCTTATTGAACATATTAAAAGAGTATTCCATAATTGTGTGCCCTTTGCGTTATCATATTTGTGCTAACAATTGCAGCGTGAACGCAGGTGCAGTTATTGACGAGCTGGCAGAAATTTATACTATACCCCGCATTTTTTCTGAAAATGTGCATAAAGTGAGTTGCAACGCAAGCATCGGTTTTCTAAAATCATTGCATATCATCAAAAGCATGCAATTATCCACAGAATTGTGCACAATTTTGTAGATAAAAGCGTTATGAACACGAATAAAAGCCGCTATACAATTATACATTCATTATGCACACACTGTGGATAAAATGCACAAGGAAAAATTCAAAGTGCAAATCTATTTCGCGTTTGTGGAAAATTATGACGCATGATAAAATTGTGTATGTTAAAATATGGAACGCAGAGTGCAATTTAATAAAAATGATATGATAATTTTGCGCGTTTAGCCATTGTCAGAATATTCGAAAGCGTCTTGGGTATAAAAGTCTATAGGTAGATGTCGCGTCATTGTATAATAAAAGTTAATAAAGCATAATGCACTGCACTTTTTTGCTAAATAATGGGATCGCCAAATTTTTACTTGCGTTCCACCTCGTTTGAATGCCGCTAACCCCATTAACGTCGAATTTGTGTTTCATACCCCTTTTTTTATTCAAAAATTCATTTTTTTTCTAAAATTATGCCAAAAAAGCCTCATTCTGGGCATTTTTAAGAGAATTTGAGCAGGATAAAAACTGTTGAATTTTGAGGCAAAAATCGGTAAAAAATGCCACGCGCTACATCGATTTTTCGATCAAAAACCCAATTTTCAACCATTTTTGGCCTTTTAAAAAACGCTCTCAGACGATTTGAGACAGAATAATTTTCATTTTCCCCAAAAAAGCCGACCTAAAAACGACTTAAAATCTGTTTAAAATCGAGTTTTTAGTTGATTTTGCCTGCCTGATTCTTTTATTTTTGTTTTACTGATAAAAATTTCATCACCGAGACGTTTTCGGTTTCACGTGAAGCATATATTGCACCAGTTTTATCAAAAACTTAAAAGTAGCGCATTACATAATCACGTTTATGTTTCATGTGTAACATAACTTATTTATATACGCGCGCATGCTTGAATAGTTTCACGTGAAACAATCAAATCATCGGTAAGGTTTCATATGAAACATTTATCATGGTAAAAATGGCTTACAAAACTGCAGCGCAAAGGCATAAATTGTGATAAATTATGATAATTTCATAAAAAATACCACCTTTAAGAAAAAACTCCAGTCAAATTCTTGTGTTTTTCTTAGAATTATGATATGATTATAGCATAACTACAGCATTAGCAAAAAACGCGCATAATTTTTTGTTTTTAATGTCATAGTTGCTGCTTAGTTTTGTAAAAAATAAGCACGGCGGAAAAACATGACAGCGATTCCGTTCAATAATCGAGTATAAAAGTGTTTTAGGCGTCGCGATTTATAAAATAAATCTTGCTGCAAATTTGTTTAAAAACTCATGAAAGAGTGCAAACTTATATCTGAATGCTCAGCATTGAAAAGGGATTCAGCTCCTATATACAAATGATGCGGTATCGAAATCGCCGATTGGCGGGGCATGTGTGTTTAGGGCGTCCCGCGCTTAACCATATAGAAAAATGCCGTGTTTAGCAGGGGTATAGCATGCCCCCTTATGTTCGGCCTTCTATTTCTTATAACTTATAATAAGGAAAGGGCAGCCTTTAGCCGGACAGGGGAGTGTGTCCGTATTGCGGCACGCATTGTTTTTATAGAGTAAATGATCGAACTGTACACATACGCAGAACAAATCGACGGTTTTGCTCTCAGCGATGAGGGGAACGCATTATGATCGGCCAAGTGTGCGGTGCGGTAAAATTATAATTGCTTAAAACTACAAGGAGAAACTTCATGAGCAAAACGGCAAAAATAGTACTGTGGACGATTCTCGGCATAGTGCTCATTATCATTCTCGTTTCCGTTTTGACGAGTCTGCTCAGCGGTGGAAGAGAGATAGATTATTCCGAAGTAGAGCGGCACGTTTCGGCGGGCGAGATCGATCGAATTGTTGTAGATGACTACAACCTGATCTGCTATAAAAACGGCAGAATTGTATATGAAACGACGTACGGCAGAATGGAGTGGGACGCGCAGAAGCTGGACGAGTGGGTCACTTTAGCTAAGAATAATGGCTACACGCTAACTTATACCTATACCGATCCCAACGCGGGCAGCTTCATTTCCTATTTGATCCCGATCATCGGCATCGTGCTCGTCTGCGTGGTGTTCTGGCTTTTGATACGCCAGACGCAAGGCGGCAGCAGCAAGGCGATGAGCTTTGCAAAGACAAAGGCGCGCGTCAATTCAAATATAAAAGTGCGCTTTTCCGATGTTGCTGGCGCTGAAGAAGAAAAACAAGAGCTCGCAGAGGTGGTCGAATTTCTAAAAAGTCCTCGAAAATTCTCCGATTTAGGCGCGCGCATCCCGCGCGGCGTATTGCTTGTCGGCCCTCCGGGCACCGGTAAAACGCTGTTTGCGAAGGCTGTCGCCGGCGAGGCGAACGTGCCGTTCTTTTCTATTTCCGGCTCCGACTTCGTCGAAATGTTCGTCGGCGTCGGTGCATCGAGGGTGAGGGATCTTTTCGACGCGGCAAAGAAAAGTCAACCCTGTATCGTGTTCATCGATGAAATCGACGCAGTCGGCCGCCAAAGGGGCACGGGGCTCGGAGGCGGGCACGACGAGCGCGAACAGACGCTCAACCAGTTGCTCGTGCAGATGGACGGCTTTGAAACGAATGAAGGCATTATCGTCATGGCGGCAACGAACCGCGCCGACATTTTGGATCCTGCGCTGCTCCGTCCGGGGCGCTTCGACCGGCAAATCCATGTGAATTTGCCCGATGTGCGCGGCAGGGAGGCGATCTTAAAAGTGCATGCGCGCAATAAACCGCTCGCACCCGACGTTAATTTTAAAATACTTTCCCGCATGACCAGCGGTTTTTCCGGCGCGGATCTGGAAAACCTTCTCAATGAGGCAGCGATCCTCACCGCGCGGGCCAATAAAAAGATGATCGGCAATAAAGAGCTGTTCGAGGGGATCAACAAAGTGCTCCTCGGCCCGCAGAAAAAGAGCAGACTGGTCACGGAGTCCGACAAACGGATCACGGCATACCACGAAAGCGGACATGCGATCATCGCGAAGCTCTGCAAGCACTGCGATCCCGTGCAAGAAGTATCCATCATTGCCCGCGGTATGGCAGCAGGGTACACGATGACCCGCCCCGACAACGATGACAACCATATGACCAAGGCGAAGATGACCGACCTCGTCTGCGAATTGCTCGGCGGCCGCGTGGCGGAGGAATTGGTCATCAAAGACGTATCGACGGGGGCATCCAACGATCTGCAGCGCGTAACGGAGATCGCCCGCAAGATGGTCACCGAATGGGGCATGAGCGAGCGCGTCGGCCTTGTGACGTACGGATCGGACAACCCGATCTTCCTCGGCAGAGATATGGAGGCTCACAATTCCTACAGCGAAGAGACGGCGGGCCTGATCGACGAAGAGGTGCACAAAATTATCGAGTCGGCTCACGACCGTGCCGTGAAACTGTTGACGGAAAACAGGAAAGTTCTCGACAACATGGCGCGCGTACTCGTCGAAAGGGAAACGATCTACACCGAAGAAGTGGATATGCTTCTCGAAGGTGCGACGGTGGAAGAAGTGTACGCCCATATGGACCGCTATGAGAAAGCGGAAGAAGAAAATCCTTTCAAACGCTTTATCGACACGGAAAGCGAAAAGTCTGAAAGCGGAGCGGGCGACCCCGCGGCCGGAAGCAAAGCCGAACCGCCTGCGAACGAAAACAAAAAGGACGATAACGGCAAAAATTAAAGGGCGCATGAGAGGGGGCGCTCTGCGCTCCCTCGAACAGCCCGAGAGAATGTGAAACAATCGGCACGCTTATCGCCCGGCGAATCAGGGGCGAAAAACGCAAGAAGAGGTGAAAGAAATGGGAAAGATCGTTTCGTTTTCAAACCAAAAGGGGGGCGTGGGCAAAACCACGACCTGCGTGAACATGGCGGCGTACATAGCCGTTACCGGCAAAAAAGTCCTGCTTGTCGATATCGATCCGCAGGGCAACGCCACGACGGGGCTGGGGTTTTCGAAAAGTTCGCTGAAAAAATCAGTCTATAACGTATTGATCGACGACGAAAAAGCGTCCGACAATATTTTAAAAACGGAATTGGAAGGGCTCGACCTGTTGCCTTCCAACATCGACCTTGCCGGTGCAGAGGTCGAACTCGTCTATAAAAAAGGCCGCGAAAAGATCTTAAAAAATGCTCTGGAAGATCTCAAGAAGGTGTACGATTATATCATGATCGACTGTCCTCCTTCCCTCGGACTTTTAACCATCAACGCGCTCGCCGCGGCGGATTCGGTCATCATTCCCATCCAAAGCGAATATTACGCGTTGGAAGGGCTGTCGCAGCTGATGAATTCGATCACGCTCGTAAAGCAGCATCTCAATCCGGAACTGGAAGTGGACGGGGTCGTGCTGACAATGTACGACAGCCGTTCGCTGATCTCTAAACAGATCGCCGATGAGATCCGTAAATTCTTTACCCGCCGCGTCTTCGAAATCGTCGTGCCGCGCAATATCCGCCTTGTCGAGGCGACGTCATACGGAAAACCCATCGTGCTGCACGATCCCAAATGCGCGGGTGCCCGTGCCTATAAAGCCCTCACGCAGGAATATTTGGGCAAAGAGAAGGAAAAGAACTGACGCGCGCGACATTTTAAAAAAATAAACACGTCCGCCGACGGTAAAAACGGGGCATTGGTCTTATGACCGCCTCGCGGAGAGAAACCAGTAAGGAGAGAAAAACATGAAAACGAACAGAGGATTGGGCAGGGGGCTTTCGGCTCTGTTTTCTGATACGGAAGAGGCATATGAAAATGCGGCAAAACAGCCGATCTCTTCCGCGGATGTACCCGACGCGCCTTTGCCTGAGGATATCAAGGGCCTGACCGAGGTGAATATCGATCTCGTTCGGCCCAACCCCAATCAGCCGCGAAAGCACTTCGACGAGGATGCGCTCCGCGAATTGGCTGATTCCATCAAAAAGCATGGGATGATCATGCCGATCGTCGTCAACAATATGGAAGACGGCAAGTATATGATCATCGCGGGCGAACGCCGCTACCGCGCGGCAAAAATGGCGGGAAAAACCACGATCCCCGTCGTCATCCGCGAGTACACCGACCGCGAGATCAAAGAGATCTCGCTGATCGAAAACCTGCAGAGAGAGGATCTGAACCCCATCGAGGCGGCGACGGCGATGAAACAGCTGATGGATGAATATCACCTCACGCAGGAAGAACTTGCCGAAAGGATCGGCAAAAGCCGCCCGGCCGTCACCAACACGCTGCGGCTGCTGTCTCTCTCGCCCGAAGTCATTCAAATGGTCTCTTCCGGCAAGCTGAGCGCGGGGCATGCGCGCGCTTTGGTCACGCTGCCGGAAGACGTGCAGTATAAACTTGCAAACGATACCGTTAAAGACGGCCTGTCCGTCCGCGACATCGAGCGGAGCGTGCGCGATTATTTTGCCACGCCCGAAGAATTGGCGGATAAAAAAGACAAGAAAAAGCTGCAGGTGTCCATAGAGTTGAAAGACCTCATCGAGCGGATGCGGCATACGTTCAAAACGAAGGTGTCTTTGATCGGCAATGACCGCAAGGGCAGGATCTATATCGACTATTACAACACCGACGACTTGGATCGCATCAGCGAGATCGTCGATATGGTCGATAAAAAAGAAGGAAGATAAATAATAGTTTGACATTCAAACGGCGGGATCCCCGCCGTTTTTTTGTTAAATAAAATGCCCCGGAAAGTCCGCGTGAAACAGAGGAAGCAATAGCGATGCACAAAAAATAAAGGCTTTCCCTTGGGGAGGCACGGAAGGAATCTAATTATTTAACGAACAAACAGACATCCCCGCGGAGGGCTGTCGCCGAAGGTGACTGATGAAGAGGAAAAACGGTTGGCTTTGCCGGCGGATAATTTATTTGCAAAAAACGCGTTGGCGGCAAAATGAACAAAATGAACATTTTTAACAAAGTGAGTCGAAAAAAGATTGAGCGGCAATAAATAAACAAATTCGCTAAAAATGTCGAAAATATTTAAAAAGAATAAGTGAACGTTTCGCTAAAAACGGAAATTTTTGCGTTTCGCCGTCAAAAAAAAGAATGCGATCGGTCGAAGCATGCCGTATCTTGTTATAAGTTATCGTTAATTGGTCGAATTGACCAAAAAAAAGGCAAAAAATAAGAAAAAAGTCACAAATTTTTTTAGATTTTCTATTGACAGAAGGCATGAAGTATGATAAGATTATCATATCGAAGGGAGAGGGGAAAGTGACGATTATCCGCAGTTCGGATGAGATGGCGCATTCTTCGTTGTTTTTTCCGGATGGCGGATTTTTTTGCCTATGGTGCAAACACTTTTTCATCTTCCGCAATATCGTACAGCGGCGCTTTGGTGCCCAAAAAGAGGACGTCCTCTTTTTTCCCTTGCATGCAAGGGAAAATCAGAAAAGATTTCTGCTTTTTTGTGCATGAAACGGTCTGCGAGTGCGAAAAAATATTTATAAGAGGTTTTAGGAATGAAAAGGATTCTCAAAAAACTGTCTGCTGTAGCGGTTGCTGGGATCATGGTGGTTCCCCTTTGCCTTGGGTTATTCGCCGGCTGCGGTTCGAAAGCGGCATTTTCGGCGTATATCTTTTCCAGCGCAACGGACCAGGCGACCAACCAGACGCTCATCAACGCGTGGGCAGATGCGTATGCGGAGGAAAATGGTCTCGAACCTTTTACGGTCGATTTAACTTATGAATCTGATACAAATAGATATTTTGAAAATATCGGCAACGATATTGCCGCTGACACGGCTGCGGATATTTTTTATGTATCTCCTAAACAGGTGCGCTCGTATGCGTCTGCTGGTACCGTTCTCGATCTTACTTCCTATGTAAATTGGGAAAAATACAGTAACGGCAGCGACGTTTGGGACACGGCTTTGGGCGTGTATGCGACAGATTCTTCTTTCAATGTATCGGGCGAGCACATTACCTATGACTCATCTTCCGGCACATGGAAAACGGTGAGCGACGGAACGAAGGTCGGTCTGTATGCATTGCCGAAAGATTATTCTTCCTTCGGGCTTGCCTATAACAAAAATTTCTTTACAACGGCCCTGAAAAATGCTTATACGTCCACTTCGACGGCCGATTACGGCGGGGCAGCCTATTATGTGAATGCCGACGGATCCAGAGGGGCCGCGGCGCCGTTCATTTCGATCGGCAGCACCGTGCGTTACTATCCGTTTAACTTCTATAATTATGACTCTTATAGCGAAGCGCTCGCGGCAAACGATCCGATTGCAAAATTGGCAGACATGAACGACGGGTATGATGTGACCATTCTCGGATGGCCGGGGGATACCTATGATACGGGCCTCACGGACGATCCCGCGACGGAATACGATGAGAGCATCGGCTATGTCACTTATACCTATGCCGAATACAGCGCAATGACGTTCGCGGTCTGCTATTATTCGGAAATCGTCGACAGACAAGACGATGGTACGCACACCCTTATGACATGGCTCAATGACAGCAGCTATTATGTCGGCAATAACTATGTGTACGGGAATGACCAGTATGAAGGCACTCTCTACCTCACGGCGTGGCTGCTCGGCAACGATGCGGATATCATCAGCGACGATTATAGGTCGGTCGATGCGCGTTACCAGTTTACGGGATACAGCAACGACGGCACTGCGCAATATGAGGACACCGGCGCAACGGATGAGGACGGCGATGGGCTGTACGATTCCGATTACGGCATCAACAGCGAAAAATTTGCGGAAGCATATGCCGCCTTCCTCGCTTACGGTTCTGACTGGAACAATCTTTCCTATTTTTCCGGGAACGATTATGAAAACGCAACGACGCGCGGCGGTTGGGCCGCCATGTGTTCCGGCCGTATGGTTTTCTATGGCTGCGGCACATGGGATTTGCAATCCTTCAACTCTACAACGATCGACAAGCTGCAGGTCGGTTTGATGCCTGAACCGGTCAGCGAAAGTTTCTCTCCCTATTCGAGAGTAAAAAATGCGGAATATAACGAACAGGTCTATACAAACAGCGAACGGAATGCAAGCGGCGATGCGATCGAGAACGGCGCATTGAATGTTTACGCAAACGGGGCGATCGATGCTTCTTCCTCCAATTACAGCGCATGGCTTGCTTATCAACAGGAAAGGCAGAGCGAATGGTTTGCCCGTCTTGACACGGTAGGATACGGGGTCAATTCAAGGGTCTTGACCAGATATACGGGCGATGACGAATGGAAAATCGCGGCGATCGCAGATCTATGCGCTTTCCTTACGATGGGTGAAGATGTTCAGCTTGCCTATACCTATTCCGGATCGCAGCTTTCTTCCCTGAAGAGCCAGTGTGAAGATTATGTTTCCTTCTCGTCAAGCGGTGCTTTTTCGAACATGATCACGCCCGACGGCAATTCTGCCGGCTCGTTGACCGTATCGGCAGACGAACTCTCCAAGGTCAATGATTATTATGCAGGGCTCACTTATATGGCGGAGGATATCAATCTGTCGGGAACGACCCTTACGGGAGAAGATATTTGGTACTTTGCGGTCGGGGCCGTCAATATCATGTACGACAGCGTCGCAAACCAAACGGCAGAAGAGTATATCACCGCAAATTTCCCTTCGCTCGTGCCGTACTTGAACACTTATTTCAAGTCTTTGAATATCAGAAATGATATTACCAGCGGTTCGATGGCATATAAAGCGTTGAACATGGTTAGTTTCGGCGAAGCGGAGCGCAACTTGCAGGTCCGCATGGCGGCGGGCGTTAACGGCGCAAGCGATTCGTGTACTTTCACATACAGGTCCACATGGATCGATTCGACCTTTACCACCTATAAAGGTTATGCGTTGATCGCTTACCTCACCGAAAAAGATCCGGGCGGTGCCAGTATCCTGAATACAAGCGCAACGTATAATCCGGAAACGGGCGTTTACTTCGCGGTCGGCAATCTTTCTTCGATTACTGTGGGAAGAGCGGATGGCGTTGGCTGGACGGGAACGTTCTATACGCCTACGGCTTACTGCGTTTCGATCGTCAGCTCGGTCCAGCAAGAGCTTAGAATTGCCGCCGTCGAAGCAGAGTACGATGCGATTCACTCTACCGGCGCAGCCGCGTGATAGGCGAAGTGTTTTAATGGGAGAGCCGGAAGGCGGCAACCCGCCTTCCGCTCCATAGCCTAACCGCATAACAAACTTATGAGGAAGGCCGCGCGGCGCCAAGCCGATAAATATTAGGAGGGAGTTTGATGGAAGAGCAATCTGTGGCGCAGGAACAAGCCGGTGTACAGGTAGCGGAGGAGATACTCTTTCAACCCAAAAAGAAGCGGATCAATCGGGCCGTCTTGATGGAAAATCTTTGGGGTTGGTTTTTCGTTTGCTTTCTTGTGATCGGTACAACAGCATTTATTTATTTTGCTTTTGTTTTGTCCGTTTGGATGTCCTTTACTTCCTATTCGAGCAGTTCAGGAACATCTTTGTGGGAGGCATTGGGGAATATACATTCGGACGGGTGGTATCACTGGTATCAATATATGTTCAGCCCCGAATATTCTGCGGACGGAACTTTATTGACGGGTACAGGTATCAATCAGCGTTTTTGGACGACCTTATTAAATTCGGTTATCTATATGATCGGTATTCCGATCGGCATGGCGATCAGCCTCTTTTTGGCGGTGCTGATGTCTCGGGATATCAAAGGTGCAGGCGTATTCCGCGTTATTTATTATATTCCGACCGTTTCCAGCGTCGTTTCCATTGCAGTCCTTTGGAACAATTTGTTCGGCGACAGCGGTATCATTGTAGAGCTGTTCGGAACGCGGTTTATCGGTGGATCCACCTGGATGCAAAAGATCACGGTCGTTATTATGACGACGTGGAAAGGCCTCGGCGGGTCAGTATTGTTGCTGTGCGCGGGTATGAACGGCGTCAATGCAAGCTATCACGAGGCAGCCGAAATCGATGGCGCCAATGCGTGGCAGATTTTTTGGCGCATAACGATGCCGCAGCTTTGGCCGACCATTTTTTATTGCATCGTCACGTCGGTAATCGGCGGGATGCAGATTTTTGCAGAGCCGCAATTGCTTTACGGCAACTATCCGAGCCAAGGAGCGAATTCCGCATCGGTGGATGTTACGCCGTTTGTCGGTTTGATTTATGGGTACTACGGTTTAGGCAACTATGCGCTCTCGTCTGCGCTCGGTATCGTTCTTGCGATAATTATTTTCGTTTTAACTCTCATACAATTTGCTTTGGATAAAAGGAGGGACAGCTGATGACTGAGGTTTTTAACCAAAATGTGAAAGCCGAAAGCGCCCCCGAAGAGCCAAAGCGCAATCCTATTGCAAAGGGCTTGGATACCTTTGCCGGGTGGTTCGGGTTCGGATCAAAATCGAGCAAAACGCGCCGTAAAGTATTTTATGATGTGATCACTTACATCATTCTCGCTTTTTTTGCCTTTATTATGATCTACCCGTTCTGGTGGATGATCGCTGCCTCGTTTGCCCGCAACAGGGCGAGCATGCTTACTACCGTTTGGTGGCCGTCGGCATTGGCAACAGAAAACCGCGGAGGTTCTTTCTTCTACCATTACTCCAATATTATGCGCATCATGAGCAATAACGGCTTTAATTACTGGCGCGTGGTGCTCAATACGGTCATTTACTCCATTGTCCCCGTCGTGATAGGGTTGATCACTTCCACGATGGCGGCGTTCGCCTTTGCGAAATTGAACTTTAAAGGTAAAAACATCGTATTTTTCTATTGCTTAGCCGCAATCATGGTGCCCGGCCCTTCCATCATGATCGCACAGTTCTGCGTATATTCAGAACTCAACTGGACGCAAAACGGTTTATCGATGATCATCCCCGGGATGTTCGGCGCGATCATGACGGCTTTCTTTATCCGGCAGTTCCTTTATGGGTTACCCACTTCGATCATCGAAGCGGCCAAGATCGACGGCGCCGGATATTGGCGAATCTTTTGGGGGTTTATCATGCCGCTGGCGATGCCTGCAGTCATGGCGCAGGGGATCCTCAGTTTTATCGGTTGCTGGAACAACTACCTTGGCCCCCTGCTGTTTGTCAGGAATAACGATTGGTATCCTTTGGCACTGGTCGTTTCGCAGATGAATACGGAAGCCGGTGAAGATACAAACAATGCGCCTTCGGTCATGGCACTTGCCGTATTGGCATTGCTGCCTGTCCTCGTTTTGTTTGCGATTTTCCAAAAGACCATTATCGGCTCGATTATGTTGACGGGTTCCAAAGAATAAAGCTTTTCAATTTGTGCATAATGCAATCATAGGGTGGGAGGTTGTTGGTATTAAACAGCCTCCCCTTGTTTTATGGCAACGTTCACCTATGCGGAGCCGGCATTCGGAAAAATGGGCGGCGGATGAAACGGAAAGAGATCTAAAACAAATACACTATAATCAATAAAAACGGGCAATGCCCGAAAAAAATAGGAAGGAGAAAACAATGAAGAAAAAGACAGTCACATTATTTGCATTGATGCTGACATTGATTTTTTCGTTGTCCGTAGCCGTTATGACGGCGTGCAGCGATATCAGCGATGATAATGATAATCCTGCCGGAGACGGGTCATATGTCAGCCTTGTCGACGACGATGCGCTTACCGGCAAGCTGTTTGCAATGTATACCTTTGAAGATTCGGGCAATACGTTGTCCGCCGTCAACCCCTATACGGGCGCTGCGCTTTCCTCTAATAACGGGGAATATTTGGGCGGCGGCAGAACGGCTACCCCCCAACAGCAGGGCGAATCTACGACCGTTTTCAATACGGATTCCGCGATCCGCCTCGGCAGTTTTTCCGACGTGATCACGGATGAGTTTGAAGATTCATGGTTTGTAGACGGAAATGACTACGAAGGGCTTTCCATTTCGTTTTGGGCTTATAATAATGAAACGATCGTCGGCCCGACAACAGAAGACGGCGAATCCGCCGACTGGTCTAACCTCGCTACGAATGGATATGAATCCATCAACTGGGGCAACTTTACGCATATGACGGCGAGCGAAGGGACGTATGACGCCGTTTATCCGTCGGCTTCGAATAATTTGTATGTCGGCAGAGGCGCTTATACCGAAGCCTCATATGAAGCGGCGCGCGCCATTTGGGACAATGAGTCTCTCAGCCATTATATGTCGAGTTATGCTTGCTGGAATGCCGTTGCCGGGAACCGGCAGGATGCAACCGCGACTACGCCCGATAATAGCTATGTCGTGGCCTTGGCGGAAGCCTATTATCAAACATGGCGGTATATCACGGTGAATATCGATTTGGAAGGGGGCCTCTCTTTCTATGTGAACGGCAGGCTTGCTTTCAATTATACTCCGGCAATTTTCAATTCAGGTGCGATCGGCGCCGCCGGCGGATGGGAACAGATTTATGCCGATTTCCTGTTGAGCGCTTTGGGCACCGGCGATATGTATATCGATATGTTCGGCGCGATCACGGGCATTTATGTTGACGATTTGATCGTCGGCAAATCTTTAACGGCGGAAGAGGCCTGCGCATTATATGAAGATCTGTCCGGCACGACTTGGAACGAAGATGACCTGACGCTCGAATCCTCTGCTTCTACGGAAGAACAGGAACAGAGTGCCGCCATTACGGAATACCTCGCTGAAATGTTGGAAGGCGTTACGACCCCTGTCGAGGGCGATAATTGGGGCAACGGAACTTCGGCAACCGATGCGGGCGTTATCAGGGAAGATACCAACGATGACGGCGTGATCACCGATGCCGTCTATGACGCGCGCGAAGCTTGGCTTGCAGAAGATCACGACCTCGAAGCGGAGTTTATTGAAGTGATCGGCAGCACTTCGCTGGATAACAGCTATGCGCCTTCTTCGTCAAATTATTATTATGTTCCCGATGTCAATGAAGACGGAACATTTACGATGACCGTTTCCGGCCTGCTTATGACAAGCGGTGCCCAAAATTACCATACGGCAGTAATGTCGCTGTATTCGGGCGATGTGGAACAGACGACCCCCAGAATCGACAACTATGTCAACTATGCGGCAGAAGGGCTTACGGTCGCGAGCAATAATATGAACATCAGCTGGGTAGATACTTCAACGAACGGCGTTTACCTGAATGTCATTCAGCGTTTCGCAAAGTTGGATGTTATACTCGCTTTTGACGGAACCAATTTAACGCTCACATATAATATTTACTATTATTATGCCGGAGAAGAAGTGACCTTGGAAACGGCAAGCGGAGCGGAATTCCAATATACAGCTCCGAAGGACAGCACTACGCTTTTCAATTACATCACATACAATGTGACCGCCGCGAGCGGACTGGACGTGGTGTTGGATTTGAATGCGTTGAGCTTGAAACTCGGTTCGGAATGCGCAGCTTTCTTGGTTGAAGAAGTAACCGGCGGCAGCACTTCTGAAACGGCGCCTCAAGTGAGTGAAAATCCGGCGGCGGATGCTGCTTTGCAGGCACAGGCGCAGCTGACGGCAAAAAGAGAAGAGGCTTTGGCCAACGCTGTTTCGACCGCTCTCGATGGCGGCGAAGCGGTGGCAACGGTCGGGGCAGAGGATCTGAGCAATACCTACGGCATCGATAGCCGGGCGATCACTCCCTCCGGGGATACTTGGACTGTTACGATTTCCGGTTATATGCATTCTTCGGCGCTCAACAATTACAGCACGCCCGGCCTGGCGATTTATATCGGAGGAGCCGATAATTTAGTGGGCGTCTTGCGCGGCGATAGGTATATCAATGCAGGCAGCGGAAGCAATGCATATGCCGGCGGCGATGCCCGCGTCGCTTGGGCGACGACCGTCAATGGTGACGCTGTGGCGGCTGACGCCGTTGATTGGGCAGACTGGACAAACGTTTACGCGTATTCCAAATATGACATCACGATTTCCTTTGACGGCTCTGCGCTTACGGTTTCTTTCACGGTAGAGGCGGTTGACGGCGGCGTGGCGTATCGCGAAGCGGTATCGTATACGGATAATGGAGAAACGAAAGAATATGTTGCAGAGCTTACCCCTTCCGATAATGTTTGGGTAACGTCGGCGACGATTACAGATGCTGCTACCCTCGCTTTGGCAAGTGATATGTATTTTGCCATCAGCTCGGAAAGCTGCTACTATACAGTAACGGCTTTGAGCGGAGCAGCGATCGGGTAAAAAAACAAGCCCTTCAAAAGGGGAGAAGGGAAGCCTTCTCCCCTTTCGTAAAAATAGTAAATTTTAAGAGGTTGAAATGAAAAGAAAAATATTAAGTTTGCTTTTAGGGCTGATTATGCTGCTGCCGCTTTGCTTAGCGGCGTGCTCCGGCGGGCAAAATGAAGATCCGAACGATAACCCTCCGATCGTGACGCCCGGTGATCCCGATGACGGACTATATCCTTCGGATCCGAATTTCGATGCGCTTTCCGGGTTTGATTCAACCGATACATCGCGGTGGGGCGAGGCGAAGGCTCACGACCCGTCCGTGATCGAAGCGGACGGCAAGTTTTATGTCTTTTCGACGGATAACGACGGCGGGTACGGATATCAAGTTCGCACATCGGATGATCTGATCCATTGGAGTTTTGTCGGGTTCGCTATCGAAAATTGCGGTACGAGCGTATCGGATGCGAAGTCCACTTACGAGGCAGGCAACGGCGGCTTGCAGGAAGTATACGAAATTTTGGTCGAAGATTCCGAGTGGGGCAGAACTTCTTCCGGCACTTATGACCCTAACGGCACATGGACGCTTTGGGCGCCCGACGTGGTAAAAGGAAGTGACGGTAAATATTGGCTGTACGGCTGCTGGACGGCAGGGTTCGGGCAGGGGCATTCCGTTATCTTTCTCTGCAAGGCAAATTCCGTTACGGGGCCCTATTCCTTTGATTCCATTTTGCTGTATTCATACGACGGTTGGCCGACGAACTACAGTAATCCCAATGCGATAGATCCGCAAATCTACTATGTGGGCGACCGGATGTTTATGGCATATGGCTCGTTTAGCGGCGGTACTTGGACGATCGAACTTGATCCGGAAACAGGATTGCGTGCAGACGGACTTTCGGGGAACGATTTGCTCCCTGAAGGGAATAAGACGCCGGCGGAGCGCTACGGCGAACGTTTGGTCAACGGTACTGTAACGGAAGGCCCCACGATAAATTATCATGAAAACGTCGCGATTTATCCTGACGATGTAGAGTCCATTCGCAATTATGACGAATCGAAGCTGACTTATGAAGACCGCTATTATTTGATGGGCTCGGCAAACAGTTTAAGTTCGGATTATAATATGCGCAGCTTTGTCGGCACGATCGGAGAAGACGGCTTGCCGGAATTTACTTCCTATTTAGGGGACAACGGCAACCGTGTCAGCGGCTCGTTCTCGTGGAAAACCCGCAGAACAGACAGGGATATCAGCTTTGATTTCTTTGCGCCCGGGCATAACGATATGCTTACTACGTCCGACGGTAAAAACGTGATCGTGTATCATAACCGCCTTACGCTCGGCTCTGCGGGCAATCACTATCTGTTTGTCAGCTCGTATGCTTTTAACTCTCGCGGCGATTTGGTGATTAATCCAAACCGCTATGCGGGGGAAACGCTTCGTACGATCGAAACAGAAGAACTTGCGGATAAAGAATTCTATTATGTTTTGGTTGACAGCAATAACTATGCGGGGCTTGAAAACGGCGGCTATGCACAATCCGGTTTGGTTCTGAATGCCGACAACACCATCTCTCTCAATGACGAAGAAGCCGGTGTATGGTATTTGTACGGCGATTATTATGTATACATGCAACTGAACGGTACGGAGTATTACGGTGTTGCAATGCCCGCTTGGATCCAAAAGGAAAGCGCGGGCGGGATCACGATTTCTTTGCTCAGTAAAGACGGTGCCGACACCCTTTATATGAATATCAATTTGTAATGTGCAAAGAGATTCAACGAAAAATATAGTCTGCCGTGCAGGAGCGCTGCACGGCGGATAAATCGTTGCAAAAACGTATCGTTCACCTATGGAATGAGCGGAAAAACTCATAAAAAACGCCGGTCTTTTGCTTGCAACCTGTCGTGCAATGGTGTATAATACGTTGCGTTAAGGCGGTTTGATGAAAACCGCCTTCTATTTTTCTGATCGAAATAGGTTTATTATGAAAGAAGATATGAAAGATTTTCCGAACGGCGTCCGCTTTGACGCCCTCAATCAAGACTGGGAAGCCACCCCCGACAAGTGGGGCGTATTCGGCGTGCACGATCCCTCGATGATCGAGGCGGACGGCTATTATTATGTATTTTCCACGGGCACATTCCGCCGCGACCTGTATCAGATCCGCCGTTCCAAAGACCTCATCCATTGGGAATTTGTCGGCGAAGCATTCACGGGCTTTGACGAACTCAAGCCCGTCGTCGGCACCCTGAAAAAAATTTACGGCGGCGATGTCCGCACGGAAAACCTTTGGGCGCCCGACGTAGTGCCCGCATATGGCGGCGGCTACTGGCTGTACGGCTGTTATACGGGCGTTTTCGGCAACAATTATTCGGTGATCTATCTCGCCCATGCCGACGGGATCGAAGGCCCGTACCGCTATGTAGAAATGCTCGTCGTTACGGGCGGCAATTGGGGGCTGGCGCCCAACGCGATCGACCCGCAGATCTTTTATGACGGAGCGGGCAGGATGTGGATGACATACGGTTCCTTTTACGGCGGCATCCGTATCCTTGAACTCGACCCCGCGACCGGCCTGCGCAAAGACGGGTTCACCTTCGATATGTTTGAAAAGAGAGAGATCGGGCGTGAAGAATATTACGGCAGGCGCATTCTCACTACGACCAATGCGGAAGGCTCCGTCGTGGCGTATCATCCCGGGGTACCCGTTTACACGGGCGATATCTTTGCCGAAGCGGAAAATCCCGCCCGCTGGGAGAAAAAAGATCTCTTTTATTTGATGTGTTCCGCCGATTCCCTCTCTATGGACTACAATATGCGCGTTTGGGCGAGCGAGTCGCCGGACGGCGGCTATATGCAGTGTCCCTACGGCAGGGCAGGGCAAAAGGTTGCCAGCTCTTTTTCATGGCGTTACGGAGAGGATGACCTTCGCGTCAGTTTCGACTTCTATGTGCCCGGCCACAACGACCTGTATACAACGCGGAACGGCGTCGACCTCGTCGTGTATCATAACCGCACGCCGTATACCTCGCAGCGCATTCCGCGCCGCCATTACCTGTTTATCAGCATGTATGCGCGCAACGCGAAAGGGGAACTGGTCATGAGCCCCAACCGCTATGCGGGCGAAAAAATGCGCAAGATCGCGCGGGAAGAACTTGCCGGCAGGGAGTTTGATTATATTCAGCTCGGTTCCGGCAATTTCGACTGCGCCTTTGCCAAACCCGGTATTCGGTTGGAAGAGGACGGCAGTTTGACCTTAAAAGGAGAAAAGCTGGGGCAATGGAAGCTGTACGGCGAGTATTACGTTGCGTTTACCTTTGACGGGCTGCAATACTTCGGCGCGGCGATGCCCGCGTGGATCGAAGCGGAAAACGGCCCCGGGATCACCGTCACGGCGCGCGGGGAAGACGGGCTTTCCTTCTTCCTTAACAGTAAAAACTGAACGATATAATCTTGATTGTAAACAAAAATCCATCGGCTCAGCCGATGGATTTTTGTTTTGGAACTGCCGGCCCAAAACGATCGGCGGTACATAAGCCGGGCATGCGGTAGCCTGACAATCACGCGATCGCTGCTTGCAGCCCGTAAACGGGTCGCCCTCCGAGCCTTCCCCGTCGGGGGCGCTTGCATATTTTCTTTTGCCTTCCCCCTTTGGGGGAAGGGGAACCGCTTGCGGTGGATGAGGGGATATGTTCCCTTTTCCCTCATCAGTCACTCTCGGTGACAGTTTCCCCTGAGGGGAAAGCCTGTTTTTATTTATGCAAAATCTGTCACGCATTATGAAAAAAAAGCGGCGCAAAAAAGGCCGACGCTTACGGCCATTCGAATTTTTCCTTATCCTTATTATATAATATATATAAAAATAAGCGCCGCCTGACCTTTGGACATCTTTGTTTTCACGCAAGGCTCGATGGATGCTGTTCAATAAAAAAGCGGCAAGCGTTTCCCGCTTTGCCGCAGTTCATTAAAAGCACTTTTATTTATCGGTATCGTCGTTTTCTGCCGTTTCTTCCGGGGGATCCTTTTTGTCCCTATCTTCCTGCAGAAATTTAAATAGCATGCTCAGCGCAAAAAAGAGCAGGGCGCCGCCCAAGCACGCCCAAACGGCGATCATATCCCAAAAGATGCCGGCGGGCACGCACAGTGCTATGGCAACCGCCGCAATAATCGCACAGACCATTCGCAAAATTTTAAACATTTTTAACCTCGCTTGCGCCGCCGCGCGGCGCAACAATCTTTGCGGCATCATTATAACATAAAATCAAAAAAGCCGCAACGATTTTTTCCCTGCCGCAGCAAGCTATATATTGTGTGAAAAAACGGTTAAAAATGCCATATTTTGGGGTACGATGCAATCGGAGAAAAAAGCACAAAAAAAGTCGAAAAAAATTAAAAAATTTTCAAAAAATCGTTGACAAATGCCTAAAGATGTGGTATTATAAGCAAGCTGTCACGGAGAGAGCGGCTTATAATTGAATATCGGCGAAAAAATTTGCAATTTTTCAAAAAAAGTTTTGAAAAAACGCTTGACAAATAATTTCAGTTATGATATTATAGGTAGGCTTTCACGAAGAGAGCACCGGACGAAGTTCGGTTGGTGAAGATTAAAAATTGAATAGAAAGGAAATGAATTAAACATTATTTATGATAATGTTTAAGTGTTTCTGTCAATTTAACTTTTAGTACACAAGTACTTAAAGAACAGTCAGCAAATAATAACGTTAGAGCAGACGTTCGAAAGAACGGGCTTTAAGCAATTAAACTTAAGAGTTTGATTCTGGCTCAGGATGAACGCTGGCGGCGTGCTTAACAC
>CAJFGA010000015.1 GCA_904374385.1 uncultured Clostridia bacterium
TTTTCGTATATCGTACCCCGCTTTTTCGATCCGTTCCGCTGCATCCTGTATGCGCGGCGCGTCTTCGGCCATCGCATGCGCCCATAGTTCGGCATCTTTATCTGACAGGGCGGGCAAAAATCGGCACGCACCGGAAATGTCCGCCTCTTTCGGAACGGCATCGGAGAGGAGGCAGGGCACGCCCGCCGCCTGCGCCTCGATCGCCACCATTCCCAGCCCTTCGTAACGGGAGGGGAGCACGAACAGATCGGCCGCCTTATAGTAGACGGCGGGGTCGCAAGGCGGCACAAATTTTATGTGCCCGTCAATGCCGCGCGCCCGCGCGTATGCAAGCAGTTCTCCTTTGTCTTTGCCGTCACCCACCAGTATGAGCGTCATTTCCCGCGATTGCAGGGCTTTTGCAAAGGCATCGAGCAGAAAAAACAAGTTTTTTTGATAGACGAACCGTCCGACGAACAGAACCGTCCGTTCCAAAAAATGCAGCGTTTCGCGCGCTTTGCCGCGCTCCGTTTCTGTACAGATAAATCGTTCCGCGGGGATGGCGTTGGGTATGATCGCCGCCGTTTCGGCCTTTTTTGCGAACAAGTTGCGTGCGGCGTGAACGCTGCACGCCGCGAGGGCAGTCGCCCTCGCGGCGGCAAACGGCCGTAATAGCTTTTTAATGAGATAGTGGTCGGAATTTTTGTCAAACGCGCTGTGCGCGTGGCAGATGCGCACGGGGATGCCCGCTTTTGCCGCCGGCGGCAGGGCGAATGCCGAAAGGGTGGTCATGTGCGAATGAACGATCGCATAATGGTCCGAACGGTAGATGCGTTTGAGCGCGCGCATTGCGGCGAGCGGATCTTTCTGAAAGGAAGGGATATAAAAGATTTTCGAAGAGCTGTCGATCTCGTGCACGGCATCATCGAAATCGGATCTTCCGTACGTCACGAAGTCGAAACGGAATTTTTTCGTATCCGCATAGCGGAAATAATTCAATAAAAAAGCGGCAACGCCGCCGATCCGGGCGTTGCCTGCTATGTGTATGACTTTGATGCGCGTATCCGTCTGTATCATATCCTTTATTTTGCCGCCCTGAGTTTGAGCCCCGCGCAAATGATCGCGTTGGAGGAGTAGCGGATTTTTGCTTCCCGCCGCAGGGCCGCATACTGCGCCTGCGTCACGGGATTAAGGTAACGCCGCTCTCCAAAGATGAGCACACCGATCGTCTTGAAAACAATTTTGATGTCCAGCCAGGGCGAAGCGTGCATCACATAATATGCGTCATAATATTTGCGGTCGTGAATGGAAAGGTAACCGTTCCCGTTCACCTGCCCGAGCCCCGTAAGCCCGGGGCGCATTTCGAATTTGATCAACTCCCAATCTTCGTAATCGCTGTCGAATACGGGCAGCAGAGGGCGGGGCGCAATAAAGCACATGTCGCCCTTGATGACGTTCAGCAGTTGGGGCAGTTCGTCGATCTTGAGCTTGCGTATGACCTTTCCGACCTTGGTCAGGTTGGGGTTGTTGTCGCGGATGACGCGTTTGCTTTTGTCATAGGCGACGTCGGTAGACTTCATCGAGCGGAACTTATAGCAATAAAATTTTCTGCCGTTTTTGCCCGTCCTAAGCTGTTTAAAAATGACCGTCCCGCCGTCTTCCGCCTTGATCGCGATCGCCACGATCAAAAACAGGGGGCTGGTCACGACCAGTCCGATCAGAGCAACTAAAAAGTCAACGCCGTACTTGAACCGAATATACAGTTTGTTCATTTCTTCTCCGTGCGAGGCGTTCCGAACCTTCGGAACCAAAAATTTTTTATGTACCCAAGCCGGCGCCATTCGGTTCGAAGGCGCCTGTCCTCTTTTTCCATCCACTTTCCTAATGCTCGTCCATTATAGCACTTTGCCCATAGCATTGCAACCTTTTGCATGCAAGATTTATATATTTTCGGTGAAAGTTTGCGCAAAACCTCTCAATAATTCTGTGAATATGTAAATTTTTGTTCGGTCAAGGTGCACAAAAGGGAACACGCTCCGAGAAAAGATTGACTTTGCATATCCGTTATGGTAGAATAATCGAAAAAGTTTGGCATGCGCAACGGACAGGAAGCGTACAGGAGGAAAGCATGAAAGGAATTATTTTGGCGGGCGGCGCGGGAACGCGCTTGGCGCCCCTTACCATCGTCACGTCAAAACAGCTTTTGCCCGTTTATGATAAGCCGATGATCTATTATCCGCTGTCCGTCTTGATGATGGCGGGTATTCGCGAAGTGCTTATCATCTCCACGCCGCACGATATCGGCAATTTCGAAAAACTTTTAGGCAGCGGCGAAAAGTTCGGCATGCGCCTTTCCTATCGCGTACAGGAAAAGCCGGAAGGCCTCGCGCAGGCATTTCTCATCGGCGAGGATTTCATCGGCACAGAGGCATGCGCCATGGTGCTCGGCGACAATATTTTTTACGGCAACGGTCTAAAAAAGATGCTCCGCCGCGCCGCCGAAGAGGCGGAAAGGGGCAGGGCGACCGTGTTCGGCTATTATGTCAGCGATCCGACCCGGTTCGGGATCGTGGAATTTGACGAACAGTACCGCGCCGTGTCTATCGAGGAAAAGCCCAAAGAGCCTAAGTCGAACTATGCGGTCACGGGGCTGTATTTTTACGATCGCCGCGTGGTGCGCTATGCCAAGGGCGTTAAAAGGTCGGCGCGCGGTGAATTCGAGATCACCGACGTCAACCGCGCTTACTTGGAGGACGGCACGCTCAACGTAGAGATCATGGGGCGCGGCTATGCCTGGCTGGATACAGGCACCATCGATAGTTTGTACGAGGCGTCCAACTTTGTGCGCGCCATCGAAGAGCGGCAGGGGATCGTCGTTTCGGCGCCCGAAGAGATCGCCTATACAAACGGCTGGATCGGCGCGGAACAGCTGCGCGCGGAGATCGAGTCGTGCAAGGCGTCCGAATACGGCAAACATCTCGAACGCGTCCTCGCCGGCAAGATCATTTACTGAGGAGAAAGCATGAAAAAGATCGCGACGCCCGTCGAGGGCGTGTTTATTCTCGAACCGCAGGTTTTCGGCGATTCCCGCGGCTGGTTTATGGAAAGCTGGAACAAATCCGCCATGGAGCGGGAAGGATTGTTTTACGATTTTGTACAGGACAATCATTCCTTCTCCGCCAAAAAGGGGACGCTGCGCGGCCTGCATTTTCAGCGGGGAGAGTGGGCGCAGGCAAAATTGGTGCGCTGCGTCCGCGGCGCCGTTTTCGACGTGGCGGTAGACCTTCGCAAAAACTCTCCGACCTATTTGCAGTGGGCGGGGGCGGAACTGTCTGCCGAAAATTTCCGTCAGCTGCTCATCCCCCGCGGCTGCGCGCATGGATTTGTCACCTTGACGGACGACGTGCAATTCCTGTATAAAGCAGACAATTATTATAATAAGGAAAGCGAGGGGAGCATCCGCTGGAACGATCCTTCGTTGGGGATCGCATGGGGAGTCGAAAACCCCGTCCTTTCCGATAAGGATGCAGCCGCGCCCCTCTTTGACGCGTGCGCTTTGTATTTTTGAGGAGATGTGTCTATGAAAATTCTCGTGACGGGCGGCGCCGGCTTTATCGGCGGCAACTTCGTCTATTATCTATTAAACCGCTACCCCGGCGACAAGGTGGTATGCGTGGACAAACTTACCTATGCCGGCAATTTGGAAACGCTCGAAAGCGCCCTGCAGGATCCCCGCTTTACTTTTTATAAGGCGGATATCACCGACCGGCGCGACGTCGAAGAAATTTTTTCCAAGGAAAAGCCGGATGCCGCCGTCAATTTTGCGGCGGAGAGCCATGTGGATCGATCGATCGGAAATCCGTCCGTTTTTTTAAAGACGAACATTTTCGGCACGCAAGTGCTGCTCGATGCCTGCCGTCGGCACGGCACCGCGCGTTTCCATCAAGTTTCCACCGACGAAGTATACGGCGATCTTCCGCTCGACAGGCCCGATCTGTTTTTTACGGAAGAAACGCCCCTGCACACCTCTTCGCCGTATTCGGCTTCCAAGGCATCGGCAGATCTGCTTGTACTCGCCTATTTTCGGACGTACGGTACACCCGTCACCATATCCCGCTGTTCCAACAACTACGGGCCGTATCACTTTCCGGAAAAGCTCATCCCTCTCATGATCACCAGCGCCCTGGAAGGGCGTCCTCTCCCCGTGTACGGCACGGGCGCCAACGTCAGAGACTGGCTGTATGTGGAAGATCACTGCGCGGCGATCGATCTTATCCTGCGCGGCGGCAGGCTCGGCGAAGTGTATAACGTGGGCGGCCACAACGAGAGGACGAATCTGCAGGTCGTGCAGGCGATCGTCGATCTGCTCGGCAAGGGAGAGATCGTCTTTGTGAAAGACCGCGCCGGGCATGACCTGCGCTACGCGATCGACCCCTCTAAAATCGAAAGGGAGCTCGGCTGGACGCCGACCGTCCGCTTTGAAGACGGGCTTCGCCGCACGGTCGATTGGTACTTGACCCATCGCGCATGGTGGGAACATATCCTCAGCGGCAGTTACAGGCGCTATTATCATAAGATGTATGGCGGAAAAATCAGTTAAAAAGCGGGTCCTCATCCTCCTATCGGCTTATAACGGGGAAAAATATCTGCGGGAACAGCTCGACAGCCTTATGGCGCTCGAAGGCGACTTTGATTTTACCATCCGCGTGCGCGACGACGGTTCTACGGACGGGACACCCGCCATCTTGGCGGCATATCGGCGCGAACACGGCATCGAGGTGATCGAAGGGGAAAATATCGGCTATAACCGCAGCTTTTTTGCCCTTTTAGACGGCGCGGAGGATGGGTACGATTATTACGCCCTGTGCGATCAAGACGACGTATGGCTTCCCGGCAAATTCGTGCGCGCCGACGCTTTATTATCGCCGCGCGATGCGGCGGTGCCTCTGCTGTATGCGGGCGTGCTCTGCTTGGCGGGGGAAGATCTGCATGAACGCCGCACGCTGCCATATCCTCAAAAGCCGCCTTCCTTTTATAACGCCATGTTGCAGGATATCTGTTCGGGGCACACGATGGTTTGCAACGGCGCTCTCCTCAAATGGGTGCGCGGTTCATACCGCGAAGGGGTCATGAATTACGATCATTGGATCTATCTGTTGGCTTCGGCGTTCGGAGAGATCGTGTACGACGATATACCGCAGGTATTGTACCGCCAGCACGGCGGAAACGCGGTGGGCGCTTCGGGCAGCTGGCTCGGAAAAACACTGCGCCGCATCCGCTATCTTGCGGAGGGGCGTGCCGGCGGTATGGCGCGCCAGCTCGCCGCGTTCTATGGCGCTTATGCCGGGAAAATGCGCCTTGCGGAGAGGAAAGAACTCGAGCGATTTTTGTTCAGCCGTTCCTTTTTTGCGCGCGTGCGCTATGCGTTCCGAAGCCGCGCATACAGGCAGAGCGGCGCGGAAACGCTCGCCTGTAAAATTATATATATATTCGGAAAATTCAAAACCGAAGCGTCCGCCAATGCGGCCGTCAAGGAGAAGAAATAGCATGACGAAAAGTTTTTTCGGCGGTATTTGGCATGACCGCTATATCCTTGCCAGCTTTGTCAACAGGGATCTGCAATCGAGGTACCGCCGCTCTTTGCTGGGCGTGCTTTGGGCGATCATCACGCCGCTCGCCCTGTCCGTCATTATCGGCACGGTCTATGCCTTTTTGTTCAATCAAGATGTCAAAGTGACTGTCCCCATCCTCTTTGCGGGGCTGAATCCGTGGACGTTCATTACCTTTTCCGCCGAGGGCGGCAATACCGCGTTTATCAGTGCGGAAGGGTATCTCAAGCAGCTCAGTGTCAATCCGCAGATTTTTCCTCTGCGGACGGTGTGCGTGGGCTTTGTCAATCTGCTTTACAGCATGATGGCGTTTTACGTTCTGTATCTCATCTTGCAGCCGCAGGCGTTCGGCGCGGAAATGCTCATGATCGTTCCCGGACTGTTGGTCGTATTTTTGTTCAGTTGGGGGCTGGCACAGATCGCTTCCGTCGCCAATTTGTATATCCGCGATTATCAGCCGCTGCAATCTCTCGCATTGCAGGCGTTTTTCTACATTACGCCCATCATTTACCGCCCTTCGCAGCTGGCGGAACAGCTTTCGTTTATATACCGGTACAACCCGTTTTACTATGTACTCGAAGTCGTCAAACAGCCGCTTTTGGGCAATCTCGTACCGTATGAAACATATTTGATCGCCATCGCCGTCGCGCTCGTCGTTTTTGCGGTGGGTACGGCAATGGTCAGCCGCTGCCGCTGGAAGATCAATTTCAAATTGTGAGGGCGCCATGAGCATCATCAAGCTGGAAGATACCGACCTCGTATTCAAAGTCTGGCGGGAACGGCGGCTCAAAGATATCATCGTTCCCGGCAGCAATAAATTCAATAAATTTCAAAATGCGACGGTGCACGCCCTCGACCACGTCACGCTGACGATACAGGAGGGGGAGCGCGTCGCCGTGATCGGGCACAACGGCGCCGGCAAAAGTACGCTGTTAAAGGTGATTGCCGGCATTTACCGTCCTTCGGGCGGCAAGCTGACCGTTGAAGGCAATGTGTCTAACATGTTTGAACTCGCCACAGGGTTTGAAGTGGAGCAAAACGGTTGGGACAACATGTATCTGCGCGGGCTGATGCTCGGTTTATCCCCCAAAGAGATCAAGTCGAAAATGCGCGAGATCGCCGATTTTTCCGAACTCGGCGAATTTCTCAATATGCCGGTGAAATATTATTCTTCGGGTATGTTTGTCCGTCTCGCCTTTTCCACTTCCACGGCGTTTATGCCCGACATCCTGCTCCTGGACGAAGTGTTTGCCGCGGGCGACGCGGGGTTCATCGAAAAGGCGACCCGCCGGATGAAAGAGATGGTCAATGTCGCCAAAATTTTGGTGATGGTCACCCATAATATGGATACCGCGCTGGATATCTGCGACCGCTGTATTTGGATGGACAGGGGCAAAGTGCGCATGGACGGAAAGACGGAAGAAGTCGTCAAAGCATACCTCGATTTTGTCAGATAATAGTGTCATGAAAAGAAAAAAGATTTTGCAACACATCGGCTATGCACTCCTGATCGCCGCGATCGCCGCGGTTCTCGAAGTGTGCGCCTTCAATTTTAAGCCGATCACTACTTCCTTCGGTTGGCGGCAGGATGAAACGCGCGTATTTACGTCGGAAGACATCGCAGCGGACAGTTTCGTCAATTGTTTTGTCAATGCGGACGGACGCATCGAAATTGCCGCAGAGGGCGCGTCCTTTACCATCGGCGGGCTGAATATGGAGCTGAATACGCTCCGCGCGGAATTTGAGGCGGAGGGCGTTTCCTCTCTCACTGCTTTCTGCGACGCGGATAAAGAGGACAAAACGGTCACGCTGTACGACGGCGCCATGAATGTCGTCGTGGACGGGACGATCCTCTCCGTCCGTATCGATTTGAACGGCGAAGTCGGCGGTACGATCGGGAATATTCGCCTGATCGTCAACAATTATCAGTTTCAATTTTCCTGGGCGCGCTTTATCGCGATGATCGTCGTCGGCATCGTAACGCGGGCGCTGTTCGCATTGCAGAGACCCATCGATTACGGTATCGATACTTCCGCCGCTGTAAAAAAGGAAGAGAACGGGGAGGGGCAGGCATGAACATTCTTATTGCGGGCGCCAAGGGGCAGCTCGGCACGGAACTTTCCGGATATTTCGCGGGAGGAGAAACGCCTTTCGGCGTTCCCTCGATATTGCAGGGGAAACACCGCGTCGTCGAGACGGATGCGGACGAATTGAATATTGCCGACAGGAGCGCGGTGCTCGGCTTCTGCGAAAGGGAGGCGATCGACCTCGTATTCAACTGTGCCGCTTATACGGACGTCAACAGGGCGGAATCGGACGAAAAGACGGCGTTTGCCGTCAATGCCGACGGCGCCGAAAATCTGGCGCTCGCCATGCGGGCGCGGGGCGGGCGGTACATCCTCATCTCGACCGACTATGTTTTCGACGGTAAAAAGGGTTCGCCCTATCTCGAAGAGGATGCCTGCGCCCCGCTCGGCGTATACGGCAGATCCAAGCGGGAAGGAGAAGTGCGCTCCCTCGCGGCATGCCCGAACACGGCGATCCTGCGCACGGCGTGGCTGTACGGCAGAACGGGGCATAACTTTTTGAAAACGGTGCAAAAGATCTGTTCCGAAAGGGGCGCGATGCGGGTCGTGAACGATCAGTTCGGCTCGCCGACCTTTACCCAAGACCTCGCCTATCATATGCTCGTTTTGGCTGACCGTTCCGAATGCGGCATTTTTCACGCGACGTGCGAGGGCGTGTGTACTTGGTATGAGTTTGCGGCGGAAATTGCCCGTCTTTCCGACATCCGGGCGGAAATTTCTCCCTGTACGACGGCAGAATATCCTACGCCCGCGGCGCGCCCGGCCTATTCCGTGTTGGAAAACGGGCGGCTCAAAGCGCTCGGCATCCATCGCTTCCGCCATTGGAAGGATGCGCTGTGCGCCTATTTTGCGAAATGAACCGTAAAAAACGACAGGGGCGCGGCGGCAGAAACACTGCCGCCGCGCCCTTGACATTGCCCGCTTAAAGTTGTACAATGGCTTCGAGGGAAAAGATGTATTACGATATCACACAGGAAGTTTTTTCAAGCAAAGTCTATCCGGGCGACACGCCGCCCTCCTTTACGCGCCCGCAGGATATGCGCAAAGGGGACGGATGCACCGTCACAGACATCGCGATGTGCGCCCACAACGGAACGCATGTCGACGCGCCCGCGCACTTTATTTTGGGCGGAAAGACGGTCGATTCGCTCGATCTATCCCGCATGGCGGGCCGCTGCGCCGTGTGCGCGTTCGGCAAACGGATAGAGGCGGCGGATATTGCCGGCGTCACCGCGCCCCGCCTTCTCATCAAAGGCGCATGCGAAATTGCGCCCGCGGCCGCCGCAGCGATGCGCAAAAAGTTTTTGCTCGTCGGGGTCGAGATGCAGTCGGTCGGCTCGGCAGAGGTGCACCGCATCCTCCTCGGCGGCGAGGTCGCGATATTAGAGGGCGCCGTCCTTGCGGATGTCGCGGAAGGGGAATATGAGCTGTTCGCCTTTCCCATCAAACTCGGCGGCGCGGACGGCGCGCCCGTGCGCGCTGTCCTCAAAACATTGGAGGAAAGAAAATGAAGTTGGCCGCACTCTGTGTTCTCATTTTTTACGGCGCGATGAGCGCCGCCGCGCTGATCGTATACGGCGCAGATAAATGGAAGGCACGCCGCGGCAAGTGGCGTATCCCTGAAAAGGCGCTCCTCCTTCTCTCTTTTCTCGGCGGGGCGATCGGCGGTATTTTGGGAATGCTGCTGTTTCGCCATAAGACCAAGCATTGGTATTTTTGGTTCGTCAACATTGTCGGATTGCTTTGGCAGGCAGTGCTCGTGCTGTGCCTTGCCTTTTGACGGGATCGGCCGTCCGAACAACAAAAAAAACGCTCCGCCGATGCGGAGCGTTTTGACTTTGCAATGCTGAAAATTAAGCGCGTTCCACTTTGTCGCTCTTGAGACAGCGCGCGCAAACGTAAGCGGATTCCACTTTGCCGTCCTTGACGATTTTGACCTTCTGCACGTTCGCTTTGAAAGTTCTTCTCGTTTTGCGGTTGCTGTGGCTCACGTTGTTGCCGGAATTTTGACCCTTATTGCATACGCAGCAAACTCTCGACATATTGACACCTCCACGGTTGTAATCATTAAAAAACGAGCGCACAAAAAAGACGCTCCGCTCAAACGAGCAGTAATAATATAGCAGAAGTTTACAAAAAAAGCAATCGTTTTTGCGCCCGTTTACACAAAAAATTTGATAAAAACGCGATGAAAGAAAAAAAATTGCTTTCACATTCTGTATTTCTCTTGCAAAAGAAGGGAAAATAGTATAAAATATGAATGATACGGGAGAGTGCTTTTATGTCAGTAAATACGAGCAATGCCTACGGAAAAATAACAATTTCAGATCTTGCGATCGCGAAAGTTGCTGCACAGGCGGCGATGGAATGTTACGGCATCGTCGAAACCGTTTCGCGCCGTTTTACAGACAGCCTTTCCGAGCTTTTCCATAAAAGTTCGCAGGGGCGCGGCGTAAAAGTCACCACCAACGGCGACCGCATCTACATTGATGTGTACGTTATTATCAAGTTTGGCGTGTCTATCAACGCGGTCGCGGAGTCTCTCAAAGAGAGCGTCAAATACAGGGTCGAAAAATTTACGGGCATGATCGTAGACACGGTCAACGTCAACGTCATCGGGGTCAAACTTTGACCTCTTCGCAAGGAGTGATTTTTTTCCATGCCTAAATCGGTAAACAGCACCGAGTTCCGCAAGATGATCAATGCGGGCGCTCGGATGCTCGAAATAAATAGAACGAAAGTGGACGCGCTGAACGTCTTCCCCGTCCCGGACGGAGATACGGGCACGAATATGTCCCTCACGATACAATCGGCGGTCAAAGAACTCGGCATGTGTTCGTCCAACCGCCTGTCCGAACTGTGCGACGCCGTTTCCAAGGGCGCCCTCAAAGGCGCGCGCGGCAATTCGGGCGTCATCCTGTCTCAGTTGTTCCGCGGCATGTGCTCGGAATTTAAAAACTACGAAGAGATCACCATCAAGGCATTTGCCAAGGCGATGGAAAACGGCACCAAGGTCGCCTATTCCGCCGTTTCCAAGCCCAAAGAGGGCACCATTCTCACCGTCGCGCGCATGATGAGCGAGTTTGCCAAAGCATCCGCGCCCAAATACCGCGATTTTAAGTTGTTCTTGGCCGATGTCATCGCAAAGGGAGAGGAGGCGCTTGCCCAAACGCCGGAACTTTTGCCCGTGCTCAAAAAGGCGGGCGTCGTCGATTCGGGCGGCATGGGACTCCTGTGCGTATACCGCGGCTTTTTGTCTGCCGCCAGCGGCGAGGAGGTCGCCGTCGATACCGAAATCGAGCCCGCCGCCCCCGCCGACGACGATGTGTTCGGCGACAATTCTGACATCATCAATCTGGATCTCGGCGAGATCGAATTTGCCTATTGCACCGAATTTTTCGTCATCAATCTGAAAAAACAGACGACCCTTGCCGATATCGACAAGCTCAAGGTCAAATTGATGAACATCGGCGATTCGGTCATCTGTATCGGAGATCTGGAGCTGATCAAGGTGCATGTGCACACCAACAATCCGGGGCAGGCGCTTCAATATGCGTTGGAACTCGGCGAACTCGACCGCGTCAAAATCGAAAATATGCTCGAACAAAACCGCGCCCTTCGCGCCAAGAGGGAAGCGGAAAAGAAAGAGATGGGGATGCTCGCCGTATGTGCGGGCGACGGCATAGCCGAAATTTTCAAAGATCTTCTCGTAGACGGCATCATTGAAGGGGGACAGACGATGAACCCCAGCGCCAACGATATCGCCGCCGCCGTGCAGAAGATCAATGCGGAGCATGTATTCGTGTTCCCCAACAATAAAAATATTATTTTGGCGGCGGAACAGGCAAAGGCGCTCGTTACCAACCGCACCATTCACGTTATACCCACCAAAAATATTCCGCAGGGCTTTGCGGCGGCGCTTGCGTTCAATACCGAGGCGAGCGCAGAAGAGAACAAGACGGACATGATCCACTCTATGGACAATGTCAAGGCGGGGCAGGTCACTTACGCCGTCCGCTCCACCTCCGTCAACGGCTTTGATCTCAACGAGGGGGACATCATCGGCTTAGACGATAAAAAGATCCTCGCCAAGGGCGAAACCGTGGAAGAAACGCTCCTTGCCCTCATCGGCAGGATGAAGGAAAGCTCGCATGAGATCATCACCCTCTACTACGGCAAAGACGTCAAGGAAGAGGATGCGGAGGCGCTCGCGGCGAAAGTCGCGGAGCAATTCCCCGATTGCGACGTGGATTTCCACTACGGCGGCCAGCCCATTTATTATTATATAGTATCGCTTGAATAAAAACGGAAAATCATACGGCGGGGCGGAATACCCGCCGTTTTTTGATAAAGCATGAAAGTTTCATACGATCGCGGAGGAGAGGAAGATGGACAATCGATACTTTATGTTCGACCTGCCCGAAACAGAGGATGCGGCGTATGCCCGGATCGCCGAGTACTGCGACGAAGTCGAGTTTCTGAGCGAGGAACATTCCTCGTTCGTGTACGACAAAGAGTGCCTTTTGGGCACCGAGCTGGAGCCGCTGCTGCCCGCCCTCGTCGGCGAACGGGAGGGGGACAGTTGGGGCGCGGAAAACTGTACCGTTTCCGCATGACGGAAGAGGTCGCCGCCCTTCTCAAAAAATACGGGTTGGATTCTGTGATCCGCTTTTTCGGGGAAAAGTACCGCTTTGAAAACGCCGCGCTGTACCGGCAGGGCAAAAAGGTGTATTCCTGCTGTTCGCACGAGGGGTTGGAAGATTGGGCGGACAAGGCATTCGCCGCATCGCTTGCGCGCCTATGCCGCCGCGAGATCGAACGATCCGCCGCCTATGCCGCCGCGCGCGATCGGCTGAAAGCGCTCCCCTCCAAGGAGCGGGCTGCACAGAAAATCGGGTATGCCTTTTCCGTTTTCACGCATTTCGAAAACTATGTGGAGGACGATATCGGCGTCACCATTCACGGCTGCTACGAGGAGGAGTGCGACTTTCCGACCTTTCGCAGCCTTGCAAAAATGCTTTTATCCGACGAAATCAACGCGCTTTTAGCGGGAGCGAACCGCTTTGCCGACCTCGCCGAACGCTTTGAGGAGCCGTGTGAATGGACAACGTCAAAAACTTTCGTCACCTGCGACGTAACGAGGCGCCCGTTGGCGGGGTACATTCGGTACGAATTGAATTTTTTAGAATTGGCTGCCGACGGCATGGGCATCCGGTGGTGGAAAGAAAACGGCGGAAATCCTTCCGTCGTCATACGCGAGTAAATATTTTGATCCGTAAATTTTCTTTCGGGCGGACATATCAAATATCCTATTTTGCTTTTGAAGAGATTTTTTAATCTTCTTCATGAAGGAGGGTGCGGTTTGCAACTGACAAAGTTGCGGGGGATTTCCGAAAAGAGGGAGAAAGACCTCAACAAACTGAATATTTTTACGGCGGAAGACCTCGTGCGCTTTTATCCGCGCGCCTATCTCGATCTGACGCACCGGGTCAAACTTTCGTCCTGTTATCATAACGACGTAGTGCTCATTTCCTGTCGGATCGCGTCGCCGCCGCAGACGGTCTATACGGGCAGGCGGCCCTTCGTCAAAGTTTGGTGCGATCAGGAGGGGGAATTGTTTTCCGCACTTTGGTTCAACGCGCCCTATGTCAAAGAAAAGCTTAAAGAGGGGGAATATCTCTTTTACGGCAGGGTGCAGAATAAATTCGGTTCCGTCACGATGATCAATCCTTCCTTTGAGCCGCTGGACAAAAATGTTCGACTGAAAGGCATCGTGCCCGTCTATCCGCTCAAGGGATCTCTCACCCAAAGGGTCATGCGCGACACCGTCGCTTCGGCTCTGAAGGTGTGTCTGCCGCAGTCGGTCATTCCGAATAAGATCGCGCAAAAATACGGCTTGGGCTCTCTTTCGCAGGCATATCTCGACATACACAACCCGCCTTCCGCGGCGGCAAAGGATGCCGCGGCGGCGCGCATTGCGCTGGAAGAGTATTTTGTGCTCATTTCTGCCTTCAAATATATCAAGGGCGGCAAGGATGACGCGCGCACGCGCCGTTACGCCTGCACGGCGGAAGAAGTCAAAGGCTTTGCCGCCCGCTTTCCTTTCGAGTTTACCGAGGGGCAGAAACGAGCGGTGAACGACGTGTACGAAAACTTAAAATCGCCGACCCGCATGAACCGCCTGTTGCAGGGAGACGTGGGCAGCGGCAAGACGGCGGTCGCCCTCTGCGCCCTGTTCATGGCGGTCAAAAGCGGCTATCAGGCGGCGTTCATCGCGCCGACCGAAGTGCTTGCCGAACAGAATTTTCGCCTGATCTGCAATACCTTTCCCGAATATGAGTGCGTATTTCTCTCCGGCGCGACATCCGCCAAAGAGAAGAAGGAACGCAAGGCAAAACTGCTGTCTGGCGAGGCAAAGATCGTCTGCGGCACGCATGCGGTCATTCAGGACGACGTGCTCTTTCAAAATCTCGCCCTTTGTGTATGCGACGAACAGCATCGCTTCGGCGTGGCGCAGCGCAATGCCCTCGGCGAAAAGGGGGAGGGGGCGGATATGCTGGTCATGTCCGCTACGCCCATTCCGCGCACGCTTTCCCTCATCTTTTACGGCGATCTCGACATCTCCGAGATCAAAGATAAGCCCAAGGCGCGCGCCGAGATCGTCACGGCGATCATCCCGTACCGAAAGTACGACGACATGCTCGAATATATCGGGCAGGAGGCGAAAAAGGGCAACCAAAGTTATTTTGTCTGCCCTAAGATCGAAGGGGACGAGGAAGGCTCGCTTATGAGCGTCACGGAGCTTTTCGACGAACTCAAAAACCGCCTGCCTCGCGTGCGCTTCGCCCTCTTGCACGGCAAGATGAAGGACAAGGAAAAATTAGAGGTCATGTCCGCCTTTAAGGAAAAGAAGGTCGACTGCCTCGTCTCGACGACGGTCATCGAGGTAGGCATCGACGTGCCCGACGCGACGATCATGGTCATCTACAATGCCGAGCGGTTCGGGCTTTCGCAGCTCCATCAGCTGCGCGGCAGGGTAGGGCGCGGCAGCAAAAAGAGTTACTGTTTTTTGCTTTGCGGTTCTGACAGCGAGGAGGCGCGCGAGCGGCTTTCCGTCATCAAACACAATACGGACGGTTTCAAGATCGCCGAATACGATCTGAAGATGCGCGGCGGCGGCGATTTTTTGGGCACCCGTCAGAGCGGAAAATTCCTGAACGAGATTCGCAATCTGCAATACCCGCCCGAAGTTATTTTCGAGGCGAAAAAGCTGTCTGACGAGGCGTTTGAGGCGGGCGATAATGCATTGCTGCGAGAATTTGCCTTAAAAAAATACGAGCGCCTGAAAGAGGTCATCCTCAATTGACCCCATTAGATTGACAGAAAGTGCGCAAACGTGTTAAAATATACAAAAAGGAGCGGTCGGCTCCATATTTATGCACGAATATATGCATAAACCGATTAAATTTGCATAACCGGAGAAGAATATGGCATATTTCAAACTGCCGTCGGGGGTGCGTGACGTTCTGCCCTCCGAATGCCGCGCGCTGAACGCTGCGGAAGAGAGGCTGCAAAAGAAATTTTCCGAAGCAGGATTTTGCTTCGTCCGCACGGCGGGGCTGGAATACTTCGATACCTTTTCGAAAATCGAGAGCGCGATCGAGCAGTCCAAAATGTTCAAAATGACGGACAAGGACGGGAATCTTATCGTCCTGCGGCCGGATATGACGCTCGCGTGTGCCCGCATTGCGGCGACCAAGCTGCACCAAGAGCGCGCGAAACTGTGCTATTTTTCCAATATTTACGATTTTTCCGCGGGCGGCAGTTCGGAAAGGGAAGTCGCGCAGGCGGGCGTGGAGATCTTCGGGGAAAAGGGCGCCTTTTCGGATGCATACGCCGTCGCGTTTGCGGCGGAATGTCTCCGCGAGATCGGGCTGAAAGATTTTATCATCGATATCGGCCATGTCGGGTTCTACAAGGGCCTTTTGGAGGGCAGCGGCCTTTCGGAAGGGGCGGCGGAAGAGATCCGCGGCTATATCAATGCAAAGGATGCCCTCAATACAGAGATCGCCCTTAAAAACTACGGCGCGTCGCAACAGGCGCAGGCGGCGCTCTTGGCGCTCCCTTCTCTGTTCGGCGACGCTTCCGTTCTCGATGAAGCGGCAAAATTGACCGACAACCCGCTCGCGCTCGGCGCGTTGGCGCATTTGAAGGAAGTGTACGCATATCTCATAGAGATGGGCGAAGAAAAATATGTGTCGTTTGATTTGGGCACCGTCAAGAGCCTTGCCTATTATTCGGGTATGGTGTTTACGGGGCTTGCCGAGGGGGTAGGGGCGCCCGTCCTTTCGGGCGGCCGTTACGACGGGCTTTGCGCGCAGTTCGGCAAAAATCTCGCCGCCGTCGGGTTTGCGATCGGCATGGGGCGGGCTCTGCGCGCTTTGGGCGATGAGAGCGAAGGCCGCCCCTACATCGCCGTCGTCTGCCAAAAGGGCGGCGAACGGCAGGGCTGGCATTTTTACAAAGAGCGCCTCGCCGCAGGGGAACGGTGCGACCTGTTTGCGGACGGCGGTTCTCCGGCGCCCGCTGCTTATCGAGAAATTTACGTCGCTACGGCAAAGGGGGTCGAAAAATGCTGAACGTTGCGCTCGCGAAGGGTCGGCTCGCCGATTCCTGTGCGGATATTTTTATAAAGTGCGGCATCCGCGCCGAAATCCTCAAAGAGGATACGCGCAAACTCGTGTTGGAAACGCCGGATAAAAAATTCCGCTTTTTCTTCGTAAAACCGACCGACGTCCCCACATATGTCGAATACGGCATTGCCGATATCGGCGTCGCCGGCAAGGACACCTTGCTCGAAGCGGGCGCGGATCTCTATGAAATGCTCGATTTACGTTTTGAAAAGTGCCGCCTGTGCATTGCGGGCTTTCCCTCGATGCGGGGGGTAGATAAGCCCCGCCTGCGCGTCGCCACCAAGTACGTCAATACGGCGAAACAGCTCTTTTTCTCCCGCGGGGAAGATGTGGAGATCATCCCCCTGCACGGCTCTATCGAGCTTGCGCCGCTTACGGGACTCTCCGATGTCATCTTCGATATCGTGCAGTCGGGCGGCACGCTGAAGGCGAACGGCCTGGTCGTGCTGGAAGATGTATTCGATATCTCTGCACGGCTCGTGGCGAACAAGGTAAGTTTAAAGACAAAGGCGGCGGAAATTTTGCCTCTTTTGGCGGAAATGAAAAAATACGTCGGAGAATGACGATGAAATTGAAGATTTATAAAGGCGCAGAGGAGGCGGCGGCTATCCTGGCGCGCGGCGGGTTCGAGGACGAGGAGATCGCAAAATCCGTCCGCGAGATTGTCCGTTCCGTGCGCACGGGAGGAGACGAGGCTCTCTTTGCCTATTGCAGACAATTTGACGGCAGCGCGTTGGATCAAAACACGCTGTTCGTGACCCAAACGGAGATCCAAGAGGCATATGCCGCGCTCGATCCCGCGCTGTTGGCGTCCATGAAAAAGGCGGCAAAAAATGTTTTGGATTATCACAGCCGCTCCCCGATGAAAGAGGACATCCGCACCGAAAACGGCCGCACGACCGGCTATACCGTCCGCGCGGTGGAAAGGGCGGGCATCTATGTGCCCGGCGGCACGGCGCCCCTGCTGAGTTCGGTCATGATGGGCGTGCTGCCCGCAAGGGCGGCGGGCGTGCCGCACATCTATGTCGCGACGCCCGCAAAGAACGGCAAAGTGCATCCCGCAGTCATTGCGGCGGCGGATCTGTGCGGCGCGGAAAAGATCATCAAAGCGGGCGGCGCACAGGCGATCGCCGCGCTTGCTTATGGCACGGAGAGCGTTCCTAAGGTGGACGTCATCGCGGGGCCGGGCAATATCTATGTGACTCTCGCGAAAAAGGAAGTATACGGGCAGGTGGGGATTGACATGCTCGCCGGGCCTTCCGAGATCCTCATCATTGCCGACAATCGCCAGGATCCCGCTTTTGTCGCGGCGGACATCCTGTCGCAGGCGGAGCACGACAGGCGCTCCCGCGCCATTTTACTGACGGACGACATCGCTTTTGCCGAAAAGGTACAGGCGGAAACGGAAAAGCAGCTTGAAGCATTGCCGCGCAAGGAGATCGCTTCCTATTCGGTAGAAAATGCGGGCGGCATCATCCTCGTAAAAGATCTGCACGAAGCATGCGCCTTGGCGAACGAGATCGCGCCCGAACATTTGGAACTTGCTGCAGAAAATGCGGACGAGCTTTTGCCAAAAATCCGCAATGCCGGCGCGGTATTTATGGGCAGATGGACGAGCGAGCCGATCGGCGATTATTTTGCCGGGCCGGATCATACGCTGCCGACGGGCGGCACGGCGCGCTTTTTCGAAGTGCTCAACCAAGATATCTTTTTGCGCAAGATGAGCGTGATCCGATACAGCGAAAGCGCAGTCAAAGAGGATGCGGCGGACATTATCCGTCTCGCAGAGGCGGAGGGGCTTTCCGCCCATGCCAATGCGGTGCGGGTAAGGACAAAGGAGTGATCGATAATGAGGACGGCTGAAATTTCCCGCGATACGCGGGAGACGAAAATTTATTTGAAGATAGACCTCGACGGCAAAGGGCGCGTTTCGGCAGATACGGGTGTCGGGTTTTTGAACCATATGCTCGAACTGTTCGGCGTGCATGCCGGAATAGACCTCACGGTGCGCTGTGAGGGGGATACCGACGTAGACTTTCATCACAGCGTGGAAGACATCGGCATCTGCCTCGGCAAAGCGCTGAAAGAGGCGCTCGGCGACAAATGCGGCATCGCCCGCTTTGCCGACCGCGTCGTCCCTATGGACGAATGCGCCGCGCTCGTCGCGCTGGATATCAGCGGCAGGCCTTTTCTCAATTTTGAAAAAAAGATGAGCGGCAAGATCGGAGAGTTTGATGCGGAGCTCGTAGAAGAATTCATGCGCGCGTTTGCCTTCAATGCGGGCGTCAATCTCTACATCGATCTGTTGAAGGGCGGCAATATGCACCACGAGGCGGAGGCCGTTTTCAAGGCGCTCGCCAAATGCGTGCAGGACGCCGTAAAGATCGTATCCGACTCGATTCCTTCGTCCAAAGGGGTACTGTAAATTGATCGGCATTGTAGATTACGGCATGGGCAATTTGCGTTCCGTGCAAAAGGCCCTCGAATACCTCGGCGAAAGCGCCGTTATTTCGGGCGATCGGCGCGTCTTGAACGGATGCGCAAAATTGATCCTGCCCGGGGTCGGGTCGTTTGCGGCGGGTATGGCGGAAATGAAGCGGACAGGCCTCGTTCCCTACGTCAAAGAGCGCGCAAAAGATACCGAGATCCTCGGTATCTGCCTGGGCATGCAGTTCCTGTTGGAGCGGAGCTTTGAAGAGGGCGAAACGGAGGGCTTGGGCTTTGTAGAGGGCAGCGCCGTGCGCTTTACGGAAGGGAAGATCCCCCAAATCGGCTGGAATGCCGTGTTTGATTTGAAAACGCCCCTCTTTAAGGGGATCGAAGAGGGGACCCGCTTTTACTTTGTACACAGCTACCGCGCAGACTGTGCCGATCGGTTTGCCTGCGCAAAGACAGAATATTACGTCACATATCCCTCGGCGATCTATGCCGGCAATGTATACGGCGTGCAGTTCCACCCCGAAAAGAGCGGGGAAGCGGGGCTGAAGCTTCTGAAAAATTTCTGTAAAATGTGATGATTTTTTGCGAAAAGAGTACGAGCAAAACTTTGCTTCGAAAATATGGAGAGGAGGAAAAGTGATGATCTTATTTCCCGCGATCGACATTTTAAATGACCGCGCCGTGCGGCTCTACAAGGGGGACAAAAATGCGGTCACCGATTACGGCGACCCGCTCGAATTTGCCGAAAAATGGGCGCAGGCGGGCGCCGAATGGCTGCACGTCGTCGATCTTTCGGGCGCGTTTACGGGCGAAAGCGGCATCGATCCCGTCATTGCTGAAATCAAAAGGCGCTTCCCGGTCAAGGTGCAGAGCGGCGGCGGGCTGCGGCACATTGCAGACATCGAAAGGCGGCTCGCCGCCGGTGCGGACAGGGTCGTCGTCGGAACGATGGCCGTTTCCGATCCCGACGAATTTGCCCTTGCCGTTTATAAGTTTAAAGAAAAGATCGTCGCGGGGATCGATGCGAAGGGCGGCATGCTCGCCGTCAAAGGATGGACGGAAACGACCGATCTGACTGCCGTGTCTTTCGGCAAAAAATGCAAAAAAATGGGGATAACGTGTGCGCTTTTTACCGACATTTCCAAAGACGGCGCAATGCAGGGCGCAAACATTTGCGAAACGGTGCGCATGCAAAAAGAAACGGGCCTCGACGTCATCGCCTCCGGGGGCGTATCTTCCCTGCAAGATCTGCATAGGCTGCAAGAGAGCGGCGTCTATGGCGCGATTCTCGGCAAAGCGCTGTATGAAGGCGCGATCGATCTGAAAGAGGCGATCCAAGGTTCACGGGCCGCGCGATAGCGCATAGGCCGGGGCCGGAGGAGATCGAGAACGGTTTTCCCTTTACTAAAAAGAGCGGAGTATATCTATGCTTTCCAAACGTATCATCCCCTGTCTGGACATCGATAAGGGCAGGGTCGTCAAGGGCGTAAATTTTATAAATCTCGTGGATGCGGGCGACCCCGTCGAAATCGCCAAGGCGTACGACAAGATCGGCGCGGACGAGATCGTTTTTTTGGATATCACCGCTTCCAGCGACGGAAGAAAGACGGCGGTAGACATCCTGCACCGCGCCAGCGAACAGGTCTTTATTCCGCTCACCGTGGGAGGGGGCATCCGCTCCGTCGAGGATTTTCGCGAGCTGCTCTCCGCCGGCGCGGATAAGATCGCCGTCAATTCGGCTGCGATCAAAAATCCGTCCCTGATCACGGAGGCTTCGGTAAAATTCGGCGCGCAGTGCGTCGTGCTCGCGGTGGACGCCAAGAAGAACGGCAGCGGGTCGTGGGACGTATATTTAAACGGCGGCAGAGTGAATACCGGATTGGATGCGATCGAATGGATCAGGCGGGCCGTTTCCCTCGGCGCGGGCGAAGTGCTCCTGACCAGCATGGATAAGGACGGCACAAAGTCGGGTTACGATATCGAACTTACAAAGAGGGCGGCGGAATCGGTCAACGTTCCCGTCATTGCGTCCGGCGGCGCCGGGCGGATGCAGGACTTTGCCGACGTATTGACGGAGGGCAAGGCGGATGCGGCGCTCGCGGCGTCTTTATTCCACTTCGGAGAGATCGAGATGAAAGACTTAAAGGAATATCTCGCGGCGCGGGGCATTCCCGTAAGGAGAATATAGCTATGGAAGAACTCAAATACGACGCGCAGGGATTGGTCTGCGCCATCGCGCAGGACTATGAGAGCGGTGAAGTGCTTATGCAGGCCTATATGAATGAAGAGGCCTATCAAAAGACGTTGGAAACGGGTTATGCGCATTATTGGAGCCGCTCGCGCCAAAAATTATGGAAAAAGGGCGAGGAGAGCGGGCACCTGCAAAAAGTGCGCGGCATTTATCTCGACTGCGACAAAGACTGCGTGCTGTTAAAAGTAGAGCAGACGGGGGCGGCGTGCCATACGGGCAATTATACCTGCTTTTTTACGCCCGTTCAGGAATGCGGCGTCGGCGCGGAGATGCTCGGCATGCTGCAGCGCATCGTCGAAGACAGGAAGGAAAATCCCGAAGAGGGCAGTTATACTTCCTATTTGTTCGCAAAAGGCGTGGACAAAATTGCCAAAAAGACGGGCGAAGAGGCGGTCGAACTCGTCATTGCCGCCAAAAACGAAGATCGCGAAGAGATCGTGGGCGAATGCGCCGACCTCTTTTATCATACGCTGGTGCTTTTGGCAAACGCGGGCGTCAAACTTTCCGACGTATGCACGGAACTTAAAAAAAGACATTAAAAGAGAAGCTCTTTTTGGATGATACGGATGAAAAGAGAGGAAAGAGGTCTATGGAAATAAAAAGAAAAGGGTCGTTATTGTCCTTTCGGCCCGATATCAAAGTATTGGACGCGACCTTGCGCGACGGCGGGTTGTGCAACAATTTTGCGTTTTCGGACGATTTTGCCAAAGCGCTGTATAAGATGAACATCGCGGCGGGCGTCGACTATATGGAGATGGGCTATAAAGCGTCCAAAGCCATGTTTGACCCGGCTAAATTCGGCAAGTATAAATTTTGCGACGAGGCGGATTTGCAGAAGATCGTCGGCGATCATAAATCCGGTATGAAACTCTCTGTCATGGCAGACGTGGGCAGGACGGACTTTAAAAAAGATATCGGCGACAAAAAGAACAGCGTCGTAGATATGGTGCGCGTCGCCTGCTACATCACCGAGATCCCCGCCGCCATCGAGATGCTCGAATATTGCGCCAAAAAGGGATATGAAACGGCAGTCAACGTCATGGCGGTTTCCAAAGCGCGCGACGAAGAGATCGACGCCGCGCTCGAAATGCTCGGGCAAAGTCCTGCCGACTGCATTTATCTCGTAGACAGTTACGGCTCGCTCTATCCCGAGCAGGTCGCCAAACTCACGCTCAAATACCTCGAAGCGGGGGAAAAATACAAAAAGAGCATCGGCGTTCACGCGCACAACAACCAGCAGCTCGCCTTCGGCAATACCATCGAAGCGGCAAGCTGGGGCGCGAGCATGCTCGACGCCACCGTCAACGGCATGGGCCGCGGTGCGGGCAACTGTTCGATGGAGCTTTTGCTCGGGTTTTTGAAAAATCCGAAGTACCATCTGCCGCCCGTCCTGCGGTTTATTACGGATTATATGCTCCCGCTCAGGCAGCAAGGCGTCGTTTGGGGATACGATATCCCGTATCTGCTTACGGGCAGGCTGAACATGCACCCCTCTTCCGCCATCGCATGCGTGCGGGAAGGCAATACCGATTACGAGATGTTTCACCGCGCCCTGCTTGAAAAGGATTAAATTCATACGGACAGCCCTGCGGCATATGCGGCCGCGGGGCTGTTTAAAAAGGCTTAATGCACATATAGGCGCATGCGCATAGGAAGCATGGGCAGATTCGGCGCATGACAATAAAAAATTTTAATACCTGTATTTTTGCAAATGCGCGGCAAATCGCTTGAATAAATGCGCGTTGTCTATTATAATAATGTGCGTTATCACAGAAAATGTTTTGAGGATATCGTTATGTACAAAATTGTAAAAAAGAGGGAACTCAACCCGACCGTGACGCTGATGGAAGTGGAAGCGCCCTTCATTGCCCGCAAGGCGGAACCGGGGCAGTTCATCATTCTGCGCGTCGATGAAGAGGGCGAGCGCATCCCCCTCACCGTGGCCGATTTCGACAGGGATAAGGGCACCGTTACCATCATCTTTCAGATCGTGGGCGGCACCACGGAACGGCTGAACCATCTCGGCGAAGGGGAGTATATTCAAGATTTCGTGGGGCCTTTGGGCGAGCCCTCGCACACGGAAGGGCTGAAAAAGGTCGCCGTGGTGGGCGGCGGCGTCGGCTGCGCCATCGCCTATCCCGTTGCAAAAAAATTGCACGAGCTGGGCGCGGAAGTGCACGCTGTCGTCGGCTTCCGCAACAAAGATCTCGTCATATTAGAGGAAGAATTCCGCAAGGCGTCCGACGTGTTCAAGATGATGACGGACGACGGCAGTTACGGCGAAAAGGGATTGGTCACCGACGCGCTCAAAGCGCTCATCGAGGCGGGTAACCGCTACGACGAGGTGATCGCTATCGGCCCAGTCGTCATGATGAAGTTCGTGTCTTTGCTCACCAAGCAATACGGCATCAAGACAATCGTCAGCATGAACCCGATCATGATCGACGGCACGGGCATGTGCGGCTGCTGTCGCCTGACGGTTGCCGGAAAGACGAAATTCGCCTGTGTGGACGGCCCCGATTTTGACGGGCACGAAGTGGACTACGACGAAATTTTAAAGCGCGCCTCCACATATAGAGAGTTCGAGGCGAAAGAGCGCGAAAAGGCGTGCAATTTGTTTAAGAAAGAGGTGCGTTGACCATGCCGAATATGAGCTTGAAAAAGAATCCTATGCCCGCGCAGGAACCGGATGTCCGCAATAAGAATTTTTACGAGGTGACGTTCGGCTATACCGCCGAAACTGCCGTCGACGAGGCCAAGCGCTGCCTGCACTGCAAGCATAAGCCGTGCATGGGCGGCTGCCCCGTGCGCATCCATATCCCCGAATTTATCGAAAGGGTCGCTGCCGGCGAATTTGAGGAAGCGTATCACATCATACAGCAGACCAGCTCCCTGCCCGCCGTGTGCGGCAGGGTATGCCCGCAGGAAACGCAATGCGAACAAAAGTGCGTGCGCGGCGTCAAGGGCGAACCGGTCGCCATCGGCCGGCTCGAGCGCTTCGTTGCCGACTGGCACAATGCCAACAGCTGCGATTTGCCTACGAAGGCAGAACCGAACGGACACAAAGTCGCCGTCATCGGCAGCGGCCCCGCCGGATTGACCTGCGCAGGCGATCTCGCCAAGCGCGGGTACGACGTGACTATTTTCGAAGCGCTGCACCTTGCGGGCGGCGTGCTCGTCTACGGTATCCCGGAATTTCGTCTGCCCAAGGCGATCGTGCAGAAGGAGATCGACAATTTAAAGGCGCTCGGCGTCAAGATCGAAACGAACATGGTCATCGGCAGGGTGCTTTCCGTCGACGAATTGATGGATGATTACGGATTTGAATCTGTGTTTATCGGAAGCGGCGCGGGGCTTCCCCGTTTTATGAATATCCCCGGGGAAAATTTGAAGAGCGTCTATTCCGCAAACGAATTTTTGACCCGCGTCAATTTGATGAAGGCGTATAAAGAGGATGCCCGTACGCCCGTGCTGCATGCGAGAAAGGTATGCGTCGTGGGCGGCGGCAATGTCGCGATGGATGCGGCGCGCAGTGCCAAGCGCCTCGGCGCGGAAGAGGTGACCATCGTCTACCGCCGTTCGCGTGCGGAGCTTCCCGCCCGCGCGGAGGAGGTCGAACACGCGGAAGAAGAGGGCATCGTATTCAAATTTCTCACCAATCCCACAAAAATTTTAGAAGGGGAAAACGGCATGGTCGCCGGTATGACCTGTGTCGAAATGGAACTGGGCGAGCCGGACGCGTCCGGCAGGCGCCGCCCCGTGGAAAAGGCAGGAAGTGAATTTGACATCGAGTGCGACGCCGTCATTATGGCTTTGGGAACTTCGCCCAATCCACTCATCAAAAATACTACAAAGGGCCTGGAAACGCAAAAATGGGGCGGCATCATCGCAGACGAGCATGGGCAGACCTCGCGCGAGGGGGTCTTTGCCGGCGGAGACGCCGTGACGGGCGCCGCGACCGTTATCCTCGCCATGGGTGCTGGTAAAGCGGCCGCCGAGGCGATGGATGCATATATTCGTTCAAAACAATAAAGCATGATGCAAAAGACGCGATCCTCTCTCCGAACAGGAAAGAGGATCGCGTCTTTTTTAAACAAACCATAAGCAATAGCGATGCGCAAAAATAAAGGCGCCCCATTGCGGCAGTCACGGAAAGCGGCAAAGTAAACAAAAAACGGCTTCCCCCTAAAGGGAAAGCTGTCGCCGAAGGTGCTGGGGGGTGAATAAAGCGTTCGCGCGCGGTAGAAAACGAAACTCCGCCGGCAAAGCCGGCGGATATTTATTATGATTTTTGGCAGATGAAAATGCCGAAATGATTGACATCAGCGGGTGCCCTTTCAAAATCGGCATAACAGGTGATTTTTTGAAAACCGGCGCCTTGCAATATATTTATAATTTCTTGGAGAGAAAACGCGCGCTGTTTTTCCCGATACTCTTTGATATCCCCGCTGTCTTTATCGATCGTAATACATTTTTCGTAACGGTAGCCGTTTTCGATTTTTTTATCGACTAATATGAACTCTTTTTCCGTTTCATTCCAGTCCCGTAAAGTATAATTCTGTGCATTCTCGGTTATTTGTGGGCCTGCCGTTTTCATGAAGAAAATCCCGCCGTCATGCAAGCACGCATAAATTTTCCGGAAGTGCAGCAATCGTTCTTTATCGGATAAAAATCCGATATTGTGGTTATATGCCAATGCAAAATCAAAAACATCTTTCTGCGTCAATTCGCTCGCGCGTTTTTGTTGAAAGTCGACGGCTAAATGCATTTTGTTTGCGTTTTGTTTGGCTGTTTCGAGAAATCGGGAAGCGATGTCTATTCCCGTAACCGTATATCCCTTTTCGGCAAAAATAAGTGTTTGTCTGCCATTGCCGCATCCGATGTCGATCATGCGGCAGGGGGTCAATCGTAACAGGCTTTCGATTTGTAAAACTTCCGCGCGGCTGGCCTTTTCATCCTTAAATCCGACGCAGCGTGAAAAGCTATCCTGCCCGGCCTCTGATTCCCAAGACCATTCGAAAATTTCTCGCTTCATGATGATATAACGGATTCCCCCTGTGTTTCGGATATCCATAGTATATCATATCAAATAGGATAAGGCAATGATAACCGTAAAAATATAATAAAATTTATACCTTTCCGAAAATGCGGACGAGTACGGCCGCGGCCAGCAGCAATCCTCCCGCTACAATATAATAAACGGGAAAAATGCTGATCAAACTGAACAGCAGGAGAGATACGCCCGCCAAAAGGTAACCTTTCCAGCTCTTGCGGACAAGGCGGAGCCGCAGCCCGTTCTTCAAACTGCGCTTTATTTGGCTGCCCATGATATAATTTTCGGGCAGGCAGTCGTTCTCCTGCAACAGGGCGTACGATTTTTCGGCATCCATCAGCTCGATGCCGAAGGATAGGGCAAGCGCCTCCGCTTCTTTGGTGAAGGCAGAGGCAAACACCGTTTTCTCCCCTCCGCCGCGGCGTATGACGGTGGCAAGTTCGTCCGCCGTTGCGGGTTCCAAATGAAAACGCAGAAAGTATTCCCGCCCCCCGACGAGTATGCGTTCGCCCTCGATCTTTGCGTCTTTGCCGCTCTCCGCGGCGAGTGCCGCGGCAAAGCGCTCCGCATTGTGCGCGGGAGCATCCATTGCCAAGTGAAAGGATAGTTTTTGTATTTCCAGCTTATTTTGCCGCGCGGTATATTTCTTCCGATGGCGGCGCCGTATCAGGACGTGCAGCAAAAAGGTCGCCGCGCCGGCAGCGGCAAGGGAACAGAGTATGGCTGCCCAAAGCGCGCCGATGTAGAAGCGGAAGATGCAGAAGAAAAAAAGGAAGGCGATGCTGCAAATAAATAAGGTGTCTGCCCACAGCGGCAGATCGAATTTTTTCATAACGTTTTTGCCGCGCTCTATGTATTTGCCCTCTCGCAGCCGTGTGCGCATGCGGAGGGCGGAAAGGCGGCTCTTTTGATTTTATCCTTTTTTTCTGTTTTTTAAACCTTGCAAGAAATTCCTCGATATGGTATAATAAGGAAAAGAGAGGGACAAAGTATATTCGCAGAACAAAATGCCGATAAAACGTGCAGCAAAAGCCGCGCGGGAAGTACGTCAAACTATGAAGATCGCAATTTTCGGCGGGAGTTTCGATCCCGTCCATGTGGAACACATCAATATCGTCAAGGCGGCGCAGAGCGCTCTGGGGGCGGATAAAGTCATCGTTATCCCCGCCTTTATTCCGCCGCATAAACAGGGCAAGGCGCTCGCCGCCCCGCAGGATAGGCTGGCGATGGCGAAGCTTGCCTTTGCCGGCATCAAAAATTGCGAAGTGAGCGCCTACGAACTGAACGCCGGCGGCACGAGTTACACCTATCTCACGCTCGGCTATTTTCACGAAAAGTATCCGGATGCGCAGCTCTATTTTTTGGTCGGGGCAGACATGCTCAAAGATTTTTACACTTGGCGTCAGCCGGAAACCATCCTTTCGCTCGCGGAACTCGTCGTGTGCAACCGCGAGGAGGACAAGGTGAGTTTTCCCGCCGAACAGCTCCGCTTTTTTGCACGGTTCAAAAAGAAATTTTTGAGCATAGAATATACCGGAAGGGATATTTCTTCCACCAAAGCACGCGTTCTTGCCGCCTTCGGCGAAGATTTAAAACCGTATCTGCCCTTCGACGTCATCGATTATATCGAAGCGAACGAACTGTACCGCATCAAAGGCGTCAAGGAAGCACTCGCCTATTTAAAACCTTCCCGACGCAAGCATACTTTGGGGGTCGCATTGACGGCGGCAAAATATGCGGCACAGTATAAACTGCCCGAAAAGAGCGTCATTTTGGCGGCGGCTTTGCATGACGCGGCGAAGAATATGCCGCCCGATGCTCCGGAGCTCTCCGGTTTTTCCGCGCCGGAGGATGTCCCCCCGCCGGTCATGCATCAATATACGGGCGCTTATGTCGCCGAACATACCTTGGGGATCGAGGACGAGGATGTTTTGAACGCCGTGCGCTATCACACTTCGGGCAGACCGAACATGAGCGACCTCGAAAAGCTCATTTTCCTTGCGGATATGCTCGAACCGGGACGAGATTTTAAAGGGATCGAAAAACTCAGAAAAACCCTCGCAAGCGATTTAAACGAGTGCATGTATCTGAGTTTGAAGCACGAACTCAAATACCTGAAAAAGCGCGGGGGTGAAATTTATCCTCTCACTTTCAGGGCATATGAATATTACAAAGGAATGAGGAAAGCAAAACAATGACAGAATCCAGAACGCTTGCAGAAAAGATCTGCGCCCTGCTCTCCGCGAAAAAGGCGGAGGATATCCGCATCATCGACGTCGCCGAAAAGACGACGCTGTGCGACTACTTTATCATCGCCAGCGGCCACAGCACCACACAGGTCAAGGCTCTGTGCGACCATGTGGAGGAAAAACTCTCCGACGAAGGCGTCGAACCCCGCCGTACCGAAGGCACGCGCGAGGGGCGCTGGGGTGTATTGGATTACGGCGACGTAATCGTACACGTCTTTAACGACGAATCCCGCCTCTTTTATCACCTTGAACGCCTTTGGGAAGAGGGGAACAACGCTACGGTATATCGGGATAAAGATTGAATCGCCCGTTGCGCGCTAATCGAAACGGATGCGCTTCGGCTCGGAATATTTTTCGGGCGTGCGCCGCACCTTTTTCTTTTCTACGATATAATAGACCCGCTGTTCTCTGCGCTCGGCGGGCTTGTCGTCCGGCTTTTTCGGCTCGGGCTGAGGCGGCGCCTGCGACTTTTGTTCGAAAAAATACCGCCGTGCGAGTTTGCCTCCCACGACCAGCCCGAAACAGAGGCAGAACAGGATGATGAGATACAGTCCCCCCAACAGGGATGAAGCGAGCAGTTGCACAAGACCCTCCGCGTGAAAGTATTCACGCATACACTATAACGCGGGCCACCGCGCACAAAAGGGCGGATTTGCCCGAAAGGGAGGAATTTTTGACAAATGACCGTGTATGACATCATCGACGCGAAGAAAAAGCGCCGCACATTGACGGCGGAAGAGATCGCATATTTTGTCGGCAAAGTCGCAGACGGAAGCGCGACGGACAGCCAGATCGCCGCCTTCTGCATGGCGACGCTGTTAAACGGCATGACGGACGAGGAGAGCTACCTGTTGACCGACGCGATGGCAAAGAGCGGCGAACAAACGCCCCGTCCGGCGGGCGGGGGCATCTTTGCCGATAAACATTCAACGGGCGGCGTTTCCGATTCGACCACGCTCATACTCGTGCCCGTGCTCGCTTCGCTCGGCGTAAAATGCGCCAAATATTCCGGCCGCGGCCTCGCACATACGGGCGGCACGCTGGACAAGTTGGAAAGTTTTCCGGGGCTTCGCGTCGACCTTTCTCCCGCCGCGTTCGAATCGCAGGTAGAACGTATCGGCGCCGCCGTCGCGGGGCAGACCAGGGCGACCGTGCCTGCCGACAAGCGCATGTATGCCGTGCGCGACGTGACGGCCACCGTAGACAGCATTCCCCTCATTGCCTCTTCGGTGATGAGCAAAAAGCTCGCTTCCTTTGCCGATATTATTCTGCTCGACGTGAAATATGGCGACGGCGCCTTTATGGCGACGCTCGAAGAGGCGGAAAAGCTCGCCCGATTGATGGTACGCATCGGAGAGCGCGCCGGCAGAAGGATGCTTGCCGCCGTCACCTGTATGGATGCGCCGCTGGGCGACGGGATTGGATGCAATGCCGAAGTCAACGAAGTGCTCGCGATCCTGCGCGGCGAAAAGGAGAACTGCCTCTCCCGTCTCTCCCTCTTTCATGCGGCAAAAATTCTGCAGGCGGCAGAGGGACTGTCCGAAACGGAGGCGAACGCGCGCGCGTCGGAAGCGGTATTTTCGGGCAGGGCGCTTAAAAAGTTCGAAGAGATGGTCGCCGCACAGGGCGGCCGCGGCGCGGATGTATACGGCACGCTGCCTATGGCAAAAAATATGAAAAAAATCACCGCTAAGGCGGAGGGCTTTCTGCAGGTTTCGGCGCTCGCGCTCGGCAAGGCGTGCGCCGCGCTCGGCGGCGGCAGGACCAAAGAGGGGGATGCGATCGACCATACGGCCGGCATTCTGCTCCAAAAGCGGCAGGGATCTTTCGTTAAAAGGGGAGAGGTGCTCGCCGAAATATATTTTAATGCTTCGTCGGAGGAGGGCTGCGCCCTTGCGGAGAGCGCTTTTACCCTGTCCGACCAAAAAATAGAAGCCCGCCCGCTCGTGTATGCGTTTATCGGCGGCAAGGAGTAGATCATGTTTCAGTTGAAAAAGAGGGAGGAAGAGCAAAAGCTCGAACAGACAGCTACTGCCGAAGGATCGGCGGAGCAGCCCGAAGAGAAGGCCCCTGCCGCCGCGCCGGAAGAAGCGCAGCCTTCTGCAGCGCGGGCAGAGGAAAGATCGGGCGCGATCGCCGCGATTTCCGAAGAAGAGCGCGCCGAATTCGAAGAGTTTAAAAAACAAAAAAAGATTTTAGAGATCAAGCGCCTGCTCAAAATGATAGACCACACCCTTCTCAAACAGACGGCGACGCGCGCCGATGTAAAAAAACTGTGCGCCGAAGCAAAGGATTACGGCTTTGCGTCCGTCTGTGTGCAGCCGGTATATGTCGCCGACTGTTTCCGATACCTCAAGGATGCCCAGGCGATCAAGATCGCCTGCGTCGTCGGCTTTCCCATGGGGGAAAACAAGACGGAAACAAAGGTGTATGAAACCAAAAAAGCGCTTGCCGACGGCGCGGACGAGATCGATATGGTCGTCTGCATTTCGGCGATCAAAAACGGCGACTACGGCTATGTTAAAAAGGAGATCAAAAAGGTCGTAAAGGCAGCGAGGGGCTGCCCCGTCAAGGCGATCATCGAAACTTCTCTGCTGACGCAGAGCGAGATGATCAAAGCGGCCGAATGCGCGCGCGACGCTGGCGCGGCCTATGTAAAGACGAGTACGGGCTATTTCGGCAGCGGCGCCAAGGCAGAAGATGTGCGCCTGCTCAAACAGACGGTGAAGGGCGTGTGCCTCGTCAAGGCGTCGGGCGGCATTAAAAATGCGGATCAGTTCAAAGAAATGGTCGACGCCGGTGCAGACAGGATCGGCACCAGCTCCGGCATTGAGATCGCCGAAGGGATCAAAAAACAGGAACGGTAAATTATAGAATATGCGCCCTGCACGGCTTTCCGCCGCGCAGGGCGCGTTTTTTATGATCCGATAAACGTTTATTCGCCGAGCGGGGTGCCGCAATTGTCGCAGAACTTCGCGTCTGCATCGTTTTGCGTTCCGCATCCCGGGCATTCTTTTTTCAGCGCTTTGCCGCAGTTGTCGCAGAACTTCGCATCCGCATCGTTTTGCGCGCCGCAGGCGGGGCATAGGGCGCCCGCATTTTCCGTTTGCGTTCCTTTCTTCGCCGCCTTTGTGACGGCCTGAATTGCGGGGCTTATAGCCTCGCTCATTTCGTTTACGACGGGAGCGGCTTCGCGCGCGGAATAATCCGCGATCTCCCTGCGGAACGCGGTCAGCGTGATCATTAATCCGAAGGCGAGCATGGGCAGGCCGAGTATCGCAAGCCAGAATAGCCGGGGATAGCCTCCGCTCGCTATCGTATTACCGATTCCCGTCGCCGCTAAAACGAGTCCTGCCGCCGATACGATGATCCCGGTGATTTTTAAGATCAATTTCGTTTTGTTATGTTTTTTCTGTTTTTCATCCATTTTCCGCATTCTCCTTAATCATAATTATATAGAAAACTTTGCAAAATGTCAAGATTTTTAAAATTTAATAATTAACCATAGTTAATTTACTTGACTTAGGGGCTTGTTTGGCATATAATATAGTAAACTATGGTTAATCAATATGTGCAGCCGCACGGCGGAGGGCAGGTTTGAAGGCGGATAAACTGGAAATAAGTCTTGTAAATCTGTGCGGTGCGGCAATGGCGGGCATCAAACCCGCATCTTTAGCGGTCTGCGGGGCAGAAGAGGTTTCGGCTCTCGACGCATATGCGCAGATGTTCGTGCAAAAGGGGATCCGCATCGAAACGCTTTCCGAACGGCGCGGCAAAATTACATATCTCGTCTTTCGCGAAGAAAAACTGCGCGCCCATCTCGCACGGGCAGAGTGTGCGGCATTTCTTGCCCGCTACGGCTACCCCGTCGGCAGTTTGGAAGGCTGCCTTTCCTATTTAAAACTGCGCCTTATGGGCAAATGTTTTCCGCATGAGATCGGCATTTTTTTGGGATATCCGCTCGAGGATATTCTCGGCTATCTCGAAGACCCGTTCGGCTGTATTTTCAGCGGAGCGTGGAAAGTCTATGCGGAGCCAGAAAAAAAGCGGGCGCTCTTCGAAAAATATCGCCGCTGTCAAAGCTGCATCCTGCGCCGCCTCGCCGCGGGGGAATCGTTGGAGCGGATTTTCCGTTGATGAAACAATAAAAATTATCATCCAAAAAGGAGAATATATCATGAAAACAGCGATCATCTACTGGTCTCAAACGGGCAATACCCAGGCGATGGCGGAAAATATCCTTGCAGGGATCCGAAAAGAGGGCGGAGAAGCCGATATCTTTGCCGTATCCGAAATATCCCCTGCGGAGGCCGCCGCGTACGATGTATTGCTGCTCGGCTGCCCCGCGATGGGCGCAGAAGAGCTGGAATCGGAAGAATTTGAACCGTTTTATACCGAACTGGAAGCGCTTGTACCCGGCAAAAAGGTGGGCCTTTTCGGTTCGTACGACTGGGGCGACGGAGAATGGATGCGCCTTTGGCAGGAACGTGCCGAAGGGGCGGGATTGCATGTCGAGGATACATTGATTGTCAACATGAACGACGACCCTGCCGAACCCTGCATGGCATTCGGCAAACAGTTTGCCTGAAAAACACGGGCCCGGCGTCATTTCAATAAAGAGTGATCCGCTTTGCGGAGAATTTTTTGTAAACCAATATCGCTTACTCCTGTTAAAATAATAACCTACCGATTAGCAAAAGCGGCGGTCATATGACCGCCGCTTTTGTTTTTAAACAAAACTCTCGGATCGTGCGCGGGAAACAGAAAGATATAGCGATGCGCAAAAGCAAAGGTTTTCCTTTGGGGCTGTCACTGCAAGTGACCGAGTAAACAAAGAAGGGCTTCCCCTCTCAGGAAAAGCTGTCACCAAAGGAGACGAAGTAACCAAAAAGGGCTCCTCCCTGGGGGGCTGTCACCGAAGATGACGAAGTAACCCAAAAGGCTTCCCCCTGAGGGGGAAGCTGTCGCCGAAGGTGACTGATGAGGGGGAGTGTAGTATATAACCCCTCATCCGCCGCAAGCAGTCCCTCTTTCTCCCGCCGGGGGAAGGCAAAAAGTAAAATATAAGGGCGCTCTCCCCGCAATAAGAAAAGGCAGAAATAAAAATCTTCGGAAGCGGATCGTTTTGTTAAAATTTTTTAAAATTCGAAAAAATCGGCATAAATCCCTTGACATTGCGTGACAATAAATATATAATAGCATTAGCACTTAGAGATAGAGAGTGCTAACATTGTAAAAGAACAAGTGCCAAACGGCGAAGGGGGTGCACGGATATGAAGATGTCGGATCGCAAAAAAAAGATCTTACAGATCGTCGTGGACGAGTATATCAATACCGCCGTGCCCGTATCCAGCAAGAGCATCGCGGAAAAGCATCTGACGGACGTCAGCTCCGCCACGGTACGCAACGAGCTTGCCTCGCTGGAAGAGCTGGGGTATCTGACCCAGTTCCATACTTCGGGCGGCAGGGTGCCCTCGCCGCAGGCGTACCGCTTTTACATTGAAGAGCTGATGGAAAAGGGTAACCTTTCCGAGAGCGATCTCGACTATATCGAGCGCGCGTTCAGCGATAAATCGCATGACGTAGAGCACCTTATCAAGAGCGTTTCGGAAGTCATCAGCGAGCTTACCGACTATACGTCGATCGCCATCGGCCCGCACGCCGATGCGGAAACCATCCGTACGATTTCGCTGCTTCCCTGCGGCGACGGAAGCGCCTTGCTCGTCATCATGACGAGCGAACGCATTCTGCGCGACAGCTTCATCGAGATACCCGAAAATATGACCGAAGAAGAGCTTGCGGGGGCATCCAAGATGATCAGCAAGCTGTTTGCAGGCAAGGGATTGGCAGAAGTCAGGGAAACGGGCGAAGAGATCATCGCCGATTTCGGGCAGTACCGTCAGGTGATGCGCGAGGTCATCGATGCGCTCAAATCGTATACCCGTCCCCGCGAAGAGGACGTGGTGCTCACGGGCGCCGATAAGATCTTTAACCATCCCGAATATGAGGATATCGACAACGTCAAAAATTTTCTCACCGTCATTTCCAGCAAGGATAAATTGGCGGATATCATCGAAGGGGAAAACGACGAGATCCAGATCAACGTCAAGATCGGTTCGTCGGGCGACAGCGACGTGCCGGACGACTGTTCGGTGGTCACGGCGACCTATTCGGTGGGCGGCAAGAATCTCGGCACCTACGGGGTGATCGGGCCGATCCGCATGGATTATCCGAAGGTCATCACCGTGCTCGAAAACGTCGGCAAAGCGCTCGAAGAGCTGGCGAGCGGCAAGAAAAAAGAGAAGGACAACAACGATCATGAGCGAAAAGAAAAATAGGGCGGCAGAAGAGAAAGAGCAGGCAGCTGCGGCTGCCGAACCCGTCGAAAATACAGAAGAAAGCGCGGTCGAAACGCCTGTCGAAGAGGCGGCCTCCGCCCCCGAGCCCGATCCTGCGCTCGTCAAAGCGCAGCAAGAGGCGGCGGAATATAAAGATAAGTGGATCCGCTCCGTTGCGGAGTTTGAAAACTTCCGCAAGCGCAATGCGGATACCCGCCACACGAGTTATATGGAGGGCCGCGCGGATATCATCGTCAAGGTTCTGCCCGTAGGGGATAACCTCGAGCGGGCGCTCGCCACATGCGACGAAAAGACGAAAAAGGGCATCGAGATGGTGCTGCGCAGCTTTAAGGCGCTGCTCGAAGGGGAAGGCATCGAAGAGATCAATCCCGTCGGAGAAGAATTTGACCCGAAACTGTGCGAGGCGATCATGAGCGAGCCTGCCGCAGAGGGCATCGAGCCCGGCTATGTGAAGGAAGTCTTTTTGAAGGGCTATAAAAAGGGAGACAAAGTGCTTCGTTTTGCGCAGGTAAAGGTCACGACCTGAGCAAAGCGCAAAAAACGGGGCGCAGTCAATAATGGTTTAATCAAGCAAGTGCGGCGGTAAAAACGTCTGCAAATAAAAAAGAAAAATTTTTACACGGCCCTATCGCTTACATAGGGCGGTGAAGGAGTATTATTATGGGAAAAGTAATCGGCATCGATTTAGGTACAACAAATTCTTGCGTAGCCGTCATGGAAGGCGGCGAGGCAGTCGTCATCCCCAATCCGGAAGGGGCGCGCACCACGCCTTCCGTCGTGGCGTTCCAAAAGGACGGGCAGAGGATCGTAGGGCAGGTGGCGAAGCGGCAAGCGGTCGCCAACCCCGACAGAACGGTCATCTCCATCAAGCGCCACATGGGCAGCGACTATAAAGTGGATATCGACGGCAAAAAATATTCCCCGCAGGAAATTTCCGCGATGATCCTTTCCAAGCTCAAGGCGGATGCGGAGAGTTATCTCGGCAGCAAGGTGACGGACGCCGTCATCACCTGCCCCGCATACTTTACAGACAGTCAGCGCCAGGCCACGAAGGATGCCGGCAAGATCGCGGGGCTGAACGTTCTGCGTATCATCAACGAACCTACGGCGGCGGCGCTCGCATACGGGCTTGACAAAGATAAGGCAAACCACAAAGTCATGATTTATGACCTCGGCGGCGGCACCTTCGATGTGTCCATCCTCGAGATCGGCGACGGCGTTTTCGAAGTGTTGGCGACCAACGGGAATAATATGCTCGGCGGCGATGACTTCGATAAACGTGTCATGGATTATCTCGT
>CAJFGA010000016.1 GCA_904374385.1 uncultured Clostridia bacterium
CGTGCCCGTGCTCATCATCATGGAACCGTACCGATTGCAGCGGCTGCATGCCTTTCTCGATCCGTGGCAGTCTCCGCAGGGAGAAGGATATCAGCTTATCCAATCTCTATACGCATTGGGAAACGGCGGTTGGCTGGGAGTGGGGCTGTTCAATTCCCGCCAAAAATATCGTTTTTTGCCGTTTGCCGAGTCCGATTTTATTTTATCCGTCATCGGCGAGGAGTTCGGATTCGTCGGTATCCTGCTTCTGTTTGCCGCGGCGGGAGCGTTGATCTTTTTCGGCGTGCGCACGGCGGCTCGAAGCCGCGATCTGTTCGGCTTTCTGCTTGCCTCCGGAATCACTGCCGTGTATGCCATCCAAGTGATCGTCAACGCGCTGGTGGTGAGCGGATCGATCCCGCCCACGGGGTTGCCGCTGCCGCTGATCAGTGCGGGAAATACTTCGCTCATCTTTACGATGGCGGCGATGGGAATCCTCTATAATATCTCTAAAAGTGCAAAGCGAGCGTCCGAGCGGTCGGTCCGCCCTTTGCGCAAACGTACGGCGGGCGCCCTTTAAGGGGCGCCTTTCACTTTTATGCGGAAAACGCCATATTATGGAATAGGGGAGGCGGATCCTTCATGAGGATCAGCCTGCCGGCTTTTGCGTTGTTTCAGCAAGGAGTGAATTATGGATAAATTTATAATAGAGGGAGGCAGACCGCTGTACGGTGAAGTGGAGATTCAGGCCGCAAAGAATGCCGTATTGCCCCTGCTCGCCGCGTCTATTTTAACCGATGAACGAGTGATAATCCATCGATGCCCGCGGATCAGAGATGTCCTGAATATGATACAGATCCTCAACGAGCTGGGATGCCGGACGTCTTTCGAACGGGAAACGCTCGTGATCGACAGCGCGGACGCGGCCAATCACGAGATCCCTTCGGCGCTTGCCAAAGAGCTGCGCTCTTCCATTTTTATGCTCGGTTCGGTCATCGCGCGTTTCGGGAAGGCGCGTATCGCCTATCCCGGCGGCTGCGACATCGGCCTTCGGCCCGTCGACCTGCATCTGAAAGGCCTGAAAAGCCTCCATGTGCGCATTGAGGAAGAAGGGGGCTATATCAATTGCGCCTGCGATCGTTTGAACGGTGCGGATATTTTGCTCGACTGCCCGAGCGTGGGCGCAACGGAAAATATCATCCTTGCGTCCGTCAAGGGGGAGGGGACGACCGTCGTGCGCAATGCCGCCAAAGAACCGGAAATATGTGATTTGCAGAATTTTCTCAATAAGATGGGTGCAAAAATTTCGGGCGGAGGCACTTCCACTATCCGTATCGAAGGGGTCAAAAGACTGCACGGCGTAGAATATACCCCCATGCCGGATCGCATCGAGGCGGGAACATTTCTCATCGCGGCAGCTATGTGCGGGGGAGAATTGGAAATAAAAGGCGTTTTTGCGGATAATATTGCCGCATTGTTACATAAATTGCGCGAAATCAGTTGCAAAATCACTGTGAAAAATGATAAAATATACATAAAGGGCGGAGGAGTTAGAAAATCTCTGCGCATGATCGAGACGATGCCGTATCCTGGGTTTCCTACCGATTTGCAAGCGCCTATCACGGCGCTCGCATGCATTTGCGAGGGGGCCACCGTCATCGTTGAGAATTTATTTGAGACGAGGTTCAAACACGTCCCCGAGCTGATCCGCATGGGAGCGGATATCACGGTACGCGGGAGGGCGGCTTTTGTGCGCGGCGTTCCCGTTTTGCACGGCGCCGATTTAGTGGCAGGGGATCTGCGCGGCGGAGCCGCGCTGACTTTGGCGGCTGTTTCTGCCGAGGGCAAGAGCACGGTTACCGATCTGTCCCATATCGACAGGGGGTACTCCGGGTTCGAATATAAGCTTGCCGGGGTAGGGGCGAAAATCCGCCGGATCCGCGTCTGAATAAAAGGCTTCGCTAATGAAGGAGTTTCGATGAAGAGCAAAAAATTGATAATAGGATATGCGATCGCCGTCTTTGTGCTTGTGCTGATCATCACATTCAATGCCGTATGTTCGATCAAGCAGTTCGATGTGCGCTTTGCAACGGGCAGTGCGGATGCTTCGCTCAGTGCGGAAAAGATACAAGAGCGATTGAATGTGTATCTCGACAAGAGTTATCTTTTTTTTCAGAAAGATAACGTATACGGGATCGTCGACAGTGTCTGCGAAGAGGACGGTACCTATTTGAAGGTCACTTCGGTCGAGAAAAATTTCCCCAACCGCATCACCGTTTATGTAGAGGAAGAATACGAGCAGTTTGCTTTTTACTCGGAATCCGAAAATAAATATTACGTCACGGATAAAGACGGCAAGATCCTTGCCGTTAAAGACAGCGCGGCGAGCAACCTCGTCGGCGGCGCGGATAATCTGACGGTGCTCGGATTTACTTATCCGGGCGCAGAAGTCGGGGATACGATCGCTTCCGATCAATCGGAAATGTTCGCGCTGCTTTTGACGCTGCTTGCCGATGCGGATGAAATGCTTGGCGGCGCACGCGGCAGGTTTACGGAAGTTGAATATATTTCCCGCAACGGATTTGACTTTTTCTGTTTTCATATGACGGAAGGGCTGGAAATATGGCTCGTCGATGTAAACAATTCAGCCTCGCATGCGGAAGAATGCTTTGTTGCGGCGCTTCAAAAATATACGGAACTTTCTGATGCGGAAAAGACTTACGGCTATTTGCAGCCCGTTTATGTGGAAAGCGCGGGCGGCGTCGGCCCCGTACAACATTACTCGGGGACGTATCGTCCGTAATCTTACGAAATCGCCAATATTTTCCAATAAATTTCCCCGGGAATATTCTCTCGGGGAAGTTATTTTTATTGACATAAAATGAAATTTATTATATAATAGTGATTGTACAAACGACCTTTCGAAAAAAGCGAACACGGGAGAGAAAAATGAGCCGCAAAAGCGTTGCCGTATTGTGCGTAGAATCATCGGAGATCACCGCTTTGGCGGGGGAGCGCGGAGTAAATAACACCTTCGTGTTCAAGGGGATGCATTCTGTGCGTTATGACGGTTTTGCGGACGGTCAGTTTTTTGATCCTGCGGGGCTGAAGGCGGCTGTGTTCGAGGCGCTCGAACGGATGGAACTGAGCAGCGGCAGAGGGACGAAAAAAGTTTACGTCGGCGTGCCGGGAGAGTTTCTTCAGGTCGTTTCCAAGCGGCATTTGATCAGCTTTCAGCGCAAGAGAAAGGTGCTGCCTACAGACATTGACTTTTTGTACGAGAGCGGCTTTTCTGACGAAGGCAGGTATGGCGAATTTATCCGGAGGGGGTCGATCTATTTTGTCACTTCGGACAAGCGCCGCATTATCGATCCTGTCGGGATGATCAGCGATTCGCTCGAGGGTTATGTCAGTTACTTTTTTGCAGATACCCGTTTTACAGAACTCTTTAGAAATATTCTTGCCGAATACGGGATTCGTAAAGTGGAATTTTTGCCGGTTTCTTTGGCGGAAGCTCTCTACTTGATCCCTTCGGAGGTGCGCGACGAGTATGCGATCCTGCTCGATGTCGGATATATGTCCATGACGTTCAGCGTTGTCTGCGGCAACGGTATTGTGTATCAGTCTGCCGCTTCTGTCGGCGGCGGCCACGTTGCGGCGCATATGATCGAAAATATCGATCTTCCTTTCGATGTCGCCGAGGCGATATTGCATAAAGTCAATCTTTCCAGCCTGGATGTCGCGGATTCGCGCATTGATTTCAATGACGGGGAAGAGGGGTATTCCGTTCCCGTGAGCGAAGTCAAAGAGATCGTGAAAGAGGGATTGGATATTCTCTGCGAAGAGATCAACCAGTGCCTTGAACGGTGCAGCAGTATAAGAGCTTTAGAGTATAAGCCCATCCTTTTGACGGGCTGCGGCGTGACCTCCATTCGGGGGGCGCGCGATCATATCAGCGGCAGACTGAACAGAGTAGTCGAGATTGTGGCGCCGCGGTTGCCTTACTACAACAAAGCGGCTCAAAGTTCGCTTTTGAGCCTTTTGAATATGGCTCTGGAAACCAATAAAGCGCAGGGCTTCTTTCATAAATTATTTTAACGGAATCGGAGGATAACATTCAATGTTCAACAGTTTAGACAGCCTGTCCGGCGTGGCTCGTATCAAAGTCATCGGCGTCGGCGGCGCAGGATGCAACGCAGTTAACCGCATGATCGACGCGGGGATCCAGAGCGCAAGCTATGTAGCGGTCAATACCGATAAGCAGATCTTGCTCCTTTCTAAGGCGGAGAACAAGATCCAGATCGGTTCCGCTTTGACCAAGGGTCTCGGCGCGGGGGCCGAGCCGGAGATCGGCAGGGCGGCCGCCGAAGAGAGCAAGGAAGTTTTGACGGAAGCTGTCAAAGATACCGACCTTCTGTTCATCACGGCAGGTATGGGCGGCGGTACCGGAACGGGCGCCGCACCCGTGATCGCGAAAATTGCACGCGATCTTAAAATTTTGACGATCGCCGTCGTGACGGAGCCCTTTAATTTTGAGGGCAAAAAGCGTATGGACAATACGGCGAAGGGGCTGGAAAATCTCAGAAAGTATGTCGATACGCTCATTATCATTCCGAATGATAAGATCACCTGCGTCGTTCCCAAGAATACGCCGATGGTAGAAGCGCTGCGCGTTGCGGACGAGATCCTCAAACAGGGTATCCGCGGCATTGCAGATCTTATCGTGAATCCTGCGCTCATTAACCTTGACTTTGCGGACGTGCGCACGATCCTCAAGGATCAAGGGCTCGCGCACATGGGCGTCGGTGTCGCAAAAGGGGAGAACAGGATCGTAGAGGCTGTACGCCTGGCGGTCAATTGCCCGCTTTTGACGACGACCATCGAGGGCGCAAAGGGCGTTATCCTCAATATCGTGGGCGGCAACGATCTTACAATGGACGAAGTCCAGACGGCAGCGACTCTCGTACAGAGTGTTGTGGATTATTCTGCCAATATTATTTTCGGCGCATGCATCGACAGCAATATCAATGACGAAGTTGAAGTGACTGTCATTGCGACGGGGTTCCCCAATGTCGACAATATGCTCCTTCCCAAGGAAGAGCATGCGGCGGGTTCGCGCAACTTCTTTGTGAACAGGGGGCTGCCTGAGAACAACAATGACCGCATGTCTTTGCGCGGAACGCAGAACGGTGCGCCTTCGTTTGCTCGCATGCCCATGAATAATACGATGCAGGCACAGCAGCCGAATGTTTATAGGCAGCCGTATCAGCAACAGCAGTTTGACCGCAGGCAGGAACAGCCTGCCGCGCAGCCTCAATATACGCGCCAGCAGTCATATCAGCAGCCCATGCAGCAAGGGCAGCAGTATCAACAGCAGCCGCAGTATCGCCAAAATGTGCAGCAGTATGGTGAGCCGCAGCAGCAATATGGGCGCCAACAGTCATATCAGCAGCCCATGCAGCAACAGGCACCGCAGTATCAACAGCAGCCGCAGTATCAGCAGAATGCTCCTTATGAGCAGCAGGGCTATGGTCAGCCTTCTGGTCAGCAGTACCGTCAGCCGCAGACGCAGGGAGCGCCGGCAGACAATAAAGAGCTGCCTACTTTCGTGCAGAGGCTTTTTAAGAAAAAATAATCAGAATCCGATCTGTTTAAGAAGCGCCGCGGCATAATCCGCGGCGCTTCTTGTATTCAAATTAGCTAATGAGCAGAAAAACAGCGGAGGAAGGATAACATCCTTCCTCCGCTGTCCTCTTGCATTCAATTTTATCGCGTCTAAACGAACCTTGCGATTTAAGGCTGCTCTTTTGCAAGCGCCTCGGCGTAAGCAGAAAGTATCGCGTTTTTCAGGTTCTCGCGGGTCTCGGTATTCAAGGGGTGTGCGATATCTTTGAATTCTCCGTCGCTCGTCTTGCGGCTCGGCATAGCGATGAAAAGTCCGTCCGTGCCATCGATCACTTTGATGTCATGCACGACAAAACAATCATCAATGGTGATAGATGCTACGGCTTTCAGCTTGCTGTCGTCTTTTTTGACGAATCTGATCCGTACTTCAGAAATATTCAAGAGATTGTACCTCCTTATGCAAGTAGTTCTTCTTGTCTACATTTTACTATATAATTTCAGCTTTTTCAAGTGGGAATTAAAAATTTTTTGCAAAATTTTGAAATTTTTTCAAAAATATGGCTTTTTTTGTCCTTTAAAGCATATATTATGCCATGGAAAAAACGTTTTGGCGCGATTGTGACGAGATTTTTTTTGTGGGGATCGGGGGAATCAGCATGAGCGGGCTGGCCGAATGCCTGCACCGTAAAGGTTTTGTCGTGTCCGGCAGCGACATTGCCGAAAATGAACGAACGGCCGCTCTGCGCGCCGAAGGGATCTCGGTGTGCATCGGGCACCGCGCTGAGAATGTGGGGAGTGCACAGATCGTAGTATGCAATTCAGCAATAAAAGAAGATAATCCGGAACTTATCGAGGCGATGTCGAGGGGGATCCCGATCGTGAGCAGGGCGGAACTTTTAGCTCTGGTTGCCCGCGATTATAAAAATGTCGTTGCCGTGGCCGGCAGTCACGGCAAAACGACGGCGACGGCAATGTGCGCGCACACGATCGAGTGCTGTGCGGGAAGCATCACCGTGCATATCGGGGGTGAAGATCTCGATTACGGAAATATGTATTTCGGCGGGGAGCGTTTTTTTGTAACGGAGGCGTGCGAATACAAAGGTAATTTTTTAAAACTTAAGCCGGATGTGGCCGTTGTGCTGAATTCCGATGCGGATCATCTCGATTATTACGGAAACGAGGAGAACTGTACGCGCGCATATATGGAATTCTGTGCGGCGTCGGGCGCATGTATCCTCTGCAAAGAAGATAAAATATCCGAACTGGCGCGGCCCGCGCTTACATTCGGCTTATCGCCCAAAAGCGATATCGGGGCAGAGGAGATCGCCGGAATCAACGGAAAATATGCCTTTACACTGCGGGCGTCGGGGGAATTGCTCGACAGAATCAAGCTGAATGTCTACGGAAAGCACAATATTTACAACGCGCTGGCTGCCGCTGCGGTGGGCATATATTATCGTTTTCCGCCATATTTGATTGCGGAAGGGCTGCAAAAGTTTCGCGGAATCCGAAGAAGGTTTGAGTGCATCGGCCGCTTTGGCGGAGCGCGCTTTATTGCCGATTATGCGCATCATCCCCGCGAAATCGCGGCGGCGTTGCAGACGGCACACGAAGTTTGCCGAGGGAGACTGATCGTCATATTCCAACCGCATACCTATTCGAGAACCAAGTTGTTCTTTGAAGAATTTGTCAATGTGCTGTCGGGCATAGAGGATCTGGTGATTTATAAGACGTATCCGGCGCGAGAATATTTTGACGCGGACGGCTGCGCTCTGACTCTCGCCGAACATCTTCCCAATGCCCTTTATATCGAAACGGTCAAAGAACTTGCCTTATACCTGCGAGGCTCGGCGGGAGGGGGCGACCTTGTCCTTATCCTCGGGGCCGGGGATATCTATTATGCGGTGCGGGAGGCGCTTTCGCGTCTGAACGGCCAAAATTTTGATTACAAATCATAGTAAGACGGGGCGCCGATTAGGATGTGCCCCGTCTTATATATATTTTATTTTGTCATTTATATGCGGATTTCTGTTTTTTTCACTTCACAAGCGTAGAGATAATCCACAAATTGTTTGGCACGGCGCGGTGAACGGCCGCCTTTGACCAAAGCCCAGCGCTCGGCAAGCGAAGAAAGTTCTTCCTCGGGAAGGTTTAGGTTTCTATCGGCGGCAAGCTGACGGACGATAGAAAGATATGCCGCTTTGCCGGTGGAAGAAAAGAGGACGGTAAGCCCGAAACGGTCGGACAGGGAGAGCTGCTCTGCCATAGTGTCCGAAGCATGTACGCTGTTATCGCGGTCGGAAAAATTTTCTTTTAAAATATGCCGCCTGTTAGAGGTCGCTGCAATCATCACGTTGGCGCTCTTTTCATGAATGCTGCCCTCCAAACTCGCTTTGAGTGAGGTAACTTTTTCATCGTTTTCTTCGAGAGAGAGATCGTCTATAAAGAGCAAAAATTTGAAGGGGAGGGCGGCGAGCGTCTCTTTGAGCGCGTTGATTTCCATGATTTGATCTTTCGGGATCTCTACGGCGCGCAATCCGCGCTCGGCATATTTATTCAGCATGGCGTGTACAGTGGACGATTTGCCGGTGCCTTTATCGCCGTAAAGCAGCATATTGGAATAGGGGAGACCCTCGATCAGATTGACGATATTGTCCTCGATGGCGCGCTTTTCCTCCTCGTAGTCTTTGAGGTCGTTCAAAGTAATATCGGATGTATTTTTTACGGGTATCAGACCGCCGTTTGCAAAGGTAAACGCCTTATTGCCGATAAAAATCCCGTACCCGTTTGCGTGATAAAACGCCTCGAGCCTTTGCAGTGCGTCCCCGTCGAACAGAATGCCGCCTTTCCCCCGTCCGATGGGCGGAAGGCCGCCTTTTATGCGGCTCTGTATTTGCGGAGGCAAAGAATCTGCCGCCTGTACGATTTGCCGCAAAATGGCCAGGTCATGGCGGTAAGCCGCGCGGATATCGTCGTTAAGGGTCCCGGAAAATGCGCGGCGGGCAAACAGATTGTCGTCGTAAAGTACGGCGCGGGCGAAGTGCCCGGAAAGGTCGTGCTGTTCATCCGTTTCCAATAAAAGTGCATAAGCGGCGGCGTATTGCTCGGCGCTGTCTTCGGAAATTGCCGAAACAAAGGCGGATACAGCCCTGTCGCGGCATACATTTTTTAATAGGATAAGCTCTCTGATCGAAGGTATCATTGCGTTCACCGTAAAAAAGAATATTTACGGCAATATTATACATTTTTCTCCCGGCAAAGGCAATTATTTGCGGGTAATGCGCGGCGTGTTTTTAAAATTCGAAAACCGAATGGAACCGATTGTGAAAATTGATAAATAAAATTGCCTTTTTCTGCTTGACTCAGCGGGCGCGGCGTACTATAATTGTTGATGTAAATCGATTTAATTTGATTTTAAACAGAAAAAACATTTTTCGGAGGAAGAAAAAAATGTCAAAAATATACTATCAGTCCGATTGTGACATCAATCTGCTCAAGGGCAAAACGGTCGCCATCATCGGTTATGGCAGCCAAGGGCACGCGCATGCGCTCAATCTCAGAGACAGCGGCGTAAATGTCGTTGTCGGTTTGTATGAAGGCAGCAAATCTTGGGCGGTTGCGGAAAAGGCAGGGTTTAAAGTCATGACCGCTGCGGAAGCGACCAAAGCAGCCGACATCGTCATGATCCTTACTCCGGATGAAAGACAGGCGAAGATTTATAAAGAGAGCATTTTGCCGAACTTGACAGAAGGCAAGGCGCTCGCGTTCGCGCACGGCTTCAATATCCATTTCAAACAGATTACGCCGCCCGCGTTCGTCGATGTATTCATGATCGCGCCCAAGGCGCCCGGCCATACCGTTCGCAGCGAATACGTCGCGGGCAAAGGTACGCCCTGCTTAGTCGCCATCCATCAGGATGCTTCGGGCAAAGCGTTCGACATCGCGCTCGCATACGCGGCGGGCATCGGCGGTTCCCGTGCGGGCGTGTTGGAAACGACATTTAAATGCGAAACGGAAACAGACCTCTTCGGCGAACAGGCCGTTCTCTGCGGCGGCGTGACGGCGCTGATGAAAGCTGGTTTCGAAACGCTTGTCGAGGCGGGGTATGATCCTAAAAACGCTTACTTTGAATGCATTCATGAAATGAAACTTATCGTCGATCTCATCTACCGCGGCGGGTTCTCTCTCATGCGTTACTCCATTTCGGATACGGCCGAATTCGGCGATTATGAAACCGGCAAGCGGATCGTTACCGAAGAGACAAAGAAAGAGATGAAAAAGATCCTCGAAGAGATCCAAGACGGTACGTTTGCCAGCAAATGGATCGCGGAAAACAACAACGGCAGGGCACACTTTAATGCGAAGAGGGCGATGGAAGCCTCTCATCAGCTCGAAGAAGTGGGCAAAGAGCTGCGCAAAATGTATTCTTGGAGCGACGAAAAGGTCGATATGTAACATTCTGTTCCACAAAAGATTTCCCGCGGGATATTCCCGCGGGATTTTTTGACTTTTTGCCCTTTTAGAGTTGATAAAAAGCGCGATAAATGATATAATATTACCGTTATATCAGTAGAAAAAATCCGCAGCTTCCGCAGCGCGGAGGGGAGATCGTTTTGAATAATTTGGGAAGAGGCAGCGAAAACAACAATAACGATAAGGGGCGCGTGCTCACGCGAGAGACGATAGGCTTTGTGCTTGTCTTGTTTGCGGTCATCGCGCTTGTCGTTTTGATTTCGCGCAGCGTGATTTTCGGGAGCGTCGGCATGGCGATCAGCAGTTTTTTGCTCGGCGTATTCGGCTACTGTTCGTATGTGGTGCTGGCAGCGGTCATCTATACGGGCATCGTGCTCATTTCCGGTAAAAAAATTGCGGCGAAGGGTAAAACTGTCGCGCTTTGCGTGCTTGCATTTATCTTTTTGGCTTGCCTCGTTCATACGATCACTTCACAAGTCGGAGGGATCAGCAGCCGCGGCAGCTACGGAGAATATCTTTCTGCCTGCTACCGTGCAGGTGAAAACAGCTTTTTCCGTACGACAGGCGGCGGCGTCGTGCTCGGGCTGGTCGTATATCCCATTATCAGGCTTACAACGTATGTAGGCGGGTATATCATCTTTTCTTTGCTCTTGGCAGGGTCGGCCTACTTGATTTATGCTTCCCGCGCGGTCGCCTCGCACGAAAAGCGGCGCAGAAAACAGGAAGAAGAAAAGATGGTCAACGCCGCGACGGCAGATACGACCGGATTTTACGATTTGCATTACGCAGATCCTGCAGCGCCGCAAGCGCAGCCGCAGCAGCCGGCGTCCGGCTATGCCTCCTCCGAGCCCTATTCGCAGGGATATGACGGACAACCCTACGGACAGGACGCATATACGCCTTCTTATCCTGCCGCGCAGGATCCGTCCAGACGTCTTTTTTCTGTCGGAGATGATTTCGATATGAAATCGCGGCGGGAACTTCGTCAAGACCGCCGTGCCGAAACGGCGGCGCGCCGTGCGGACAGCCGTCAGCAAATACAGCCGGCTTCGAACATGTCTCCTTATGAACAGGGGAGAAATATTTTGTATTCGGACGACGCTTCCGGTTATAAAAACAATCTGATATTCGATTCGAGTTCCTATTTCAACAACCCGAACCGCGGATTAATCTCACGGCAGCAATATTCGAATAATTTCCGCGGCGACGAACCTTCACTGTATTCGGAGGGGCATGAACGGACGCATCGCGCCGAGCCGCCCCGCGCAGAGCCGAAAACGCAGAGCATGCCGTCGCAGTTGTCCGAGGCGCCCAGTTACTCGTCGATGTACAGCGATGAAACGGAAAGCAATATAACCTATACAAATAGACCTAAAAAGATATTGACGGATACGACCCGCCAGGCAGATGCCGCGCAGGCAGAGACGCGTACGGCGGCATTTGGCGGGGAAAACGATTATTACCGCAAGGATGTAAATACCTCATTCTCGGCGTCGGTCAGCGAGGGCTTATCCTCGCATCGGCCCGTATCTTCCTTTACGGGCAGCGTCCCGAATACGGCGCCTTTTGATAGGGCAGGTATGCCGCCGCGGGCAGAGCAGCCTGCAGAGCAGAGCGAATCGGTTACGCCGCCCCCTTCTAGAGCGGAAATGCGTGCGGAGCAGGACCCGATCGAGCAGCCGCGCCAAACGCGCGTGAGCGGCTTTACGGATCGGCCGACTAGGACGGTCAAGAGCAAAGAGGTCGCGGAGCCTCCCGTGCAAGAGGAACGCGCGCGCCCGGAGGACAGCGTGCGTTTTATGCCTCCCAGCGATTATGAAAAGGAAGAGGAGGAAAAATCCACCCTTCGCCCGATCACGGGCGACCTTGAGTCTGCTGTCAATCTTTTTGATACGGATGAAGAGGACGCCGGCGAATCGGCTGTTCCGGAGGCAGCGGAACGGCTGCGCCGAGAAAACGAACCCGTGCGCGATCTGTCGTCTTCCCGCAGGGAAGAGCCGGTTCCGGCGAGCGAAGCGCCCAAGCAGGAGATCCCTAAAAAGAAACATATTTATGCGCGCTATGATGCGCCGCCCATTACTTACTTGCGCGATTATCAGAGCATGTACGGTATGGACGAAGATGAGATCGAACACAATAAGGAAATCATCGTCGACACGCTCTATCAACTCAAGATACCTTCGGAAATTTTGTCCGTTACGCATGGGCCGACTGTTACGCGCTACGATATCGAGATCCCGGGGAATATTCCGACCAATCGCGTCTTGAGCTGCGACAAGGAACTCGCCATGCGCCTGCATGCGAAAGACGGCGTCAATGTGCAGACCAATTACGAAAACGGCTCTATCAGTATTGAGGTGCCCAATAAGCAGAAGGCGACGGTGGGGCTGAAAGAAGTGATCCGTTCGGAAGGATTTACAAACGCAAAGCCTGGATCCCTCATGTTCGGCATGGGCAAAGATATCGAGGGCAGGGCGATCTGCGGGGATATCACCAAAATGAAACATCTGCTCGTAGCAGGGTCTACCGGGTCGGGTAAGAGCGTATGCCTCAACGCGCTCATTATCAGTTTACTGTATAAATACAGCCCGGAAGATCTGCGCATCATCTTGGTCGACCCCAAGCAGGTTGAATTCAATATTTACGAAAAACTGCCGCACTTGATGATCAATGAGATCATCTTTGAGCCTGCGAAAGTCATCACAGTGCTCAACTGGGCGATCACAGAAATGGAACGCCGATATACATTGTTCAAGGCGAAAACGAAGAGCGGTACGCTCGTGCGCGAGATCGATGAATATAATGCGCATCTCAATGAGGATGAAGAGAAGCTGCCTAAGATCGTCATGATCATTGACGAGCTTGCCGACCTCATGACGGTGGCCAAAAAGGAAATCGAAGACAGGATCCAGCGGCTCACGCAGAAATCACGCGCGGCGGGCATTCATTTGGTGTTGGCGACGCAGCGTCCTTCCACGGATGTCATCACGGGTATCATCAAATCCAATCTGCCGACGCGTATCGCCTTTAAGGTCGTACAGGAAGTGGACTCTCGTACCATTCTCGATTCGTCCGGAGCGGAAAAATTGCTCGGATACGGCGATATGCTCTACAAAATGGATACGATGACCTTCCCTTACCGCGTGCAGGGTGCGTTTTTGAGTTCGCAGGAAGTACAGGATGTTGTGGAATATATTAAAGAACACAATGAGGCGTACTTCGACGAAAGCGTGTCCGACTTTATCAATAACAACGGTTCGGCGGGCGGCGCGGAAGGGGGCGGCGAAAGCGACGACAGCGTCGAGGCGGTCTATATCGATGCGCTCCGTTATGTGGTATCTATAGGCCAGGCTTCCATTTCCATGATCCAGCGCAAGTGCTCGGTGGGATATCCGAAGGCGGGCAAGATCATCGAGTGGATGGAAAATATGGGGTATATTTCCGCATTCGACGGGGCAAAGGCGCGCAAAGTCCTTCTGACGCAGGAGGAGTTTGAGAGTAAATACGGCGACTACGGTAACTGATATGCTGGAAAATAAAAAATTCGGCATGATCTCCCTCGGCTGCGATAAAAACAGGGTGGATGCGGAGAGAATGCTCGATGTCATCCGTTCGCACGGTCTTTCCGTCACGGACAATATGGCTGAAGCAAACATCCTCATTGTCAATACTTGTGCCTTTCTCAATGCGTCGAGGCAGGAAGCGATCGATGCGGTGCTCGAGTGCGACGCCTATCGCGGAGGAAGTTTAGAAAAGGTGGTCGTCAGCGGCTGCCTGCCCGAAAAGTATATCGATGAGTTGTTTCCCTCTTTGACGGAAGGGGACATCTTCCTCGGCTGCAACGACGCAGAGATCCTGTTGGAGGCGATCGAGCGCTCCTATAAAGAGGGGCGCGTCAATGCCGTCGGATGTGGGCGCGAGCATCTTGCCGGCCGCGTTTTGACGACGCCGGCGCATTACGCATATTTGAAAATTGCCGACGGGTGCAATAATTTTTGCACTTACTGCTTGATCCCGAAGATCCGCGGCAAATACCGTTCATATCCGATCGAAAAACTCGTGCAAGAGGCAGCTTCTTTGGGCGATCTTGCCGAACTTATACTCGTTGCGCAGGATGTGACGCGGTATGGGGAGGATCTATATGGGGAAAAGAGTTTGGTGCGGCTGATCCGTTGTCTAAGCGAGTTGGAAAACATTCATTCGATCCGCCTGCTGTACTGTTATCCGGATGTCATCGACGATACGCTGATCGCGGAGATGCGGGATAACGAAAAAGTCGTCAAATATATCGATATTCCCTTGCAGCACAGCGAAGACAGGGTGTTAAAACTTATGAATCGTAAGGGTACGCGTGCGGAATATCTTGCGCTCATAGCAAAGCTGCGGCAGAATATTCCCGGTATTGCGATCCGTTCTACCTTTATAGCAGGATTTCCTACAGAAACGGAAAAAGAATCGGCTGCATTGGTGAGCTTCGTGCGAGAGGCAAAGCTGGCGAATTGCGGATTTTTCGCCTATTCCCGCGAGCCTGACACGCCCGCTTATAAGTTAAAGGGGCAAGTTCCGGAACGGGTCAAGACGAAGCGCGTAAAGCGGCTTTATGCGGCGCAGGAAGAAGTTTCCGCCGCTTTTCTGGCCGGCTTTGTGGGTAAGCGCCTCGAGGTGCTCTGCGACGGCATCGATTATGAAAACGGCCGTTTTGAAGGCCGCGCTTATTTCAGTGCGCCCGATATCGACGGCAAAGTATATTTCAATGCGCCCGAAGCGCAACAGGGAGAATATTACACCGTGCTCATCACGGGGGCCGACAGTTATGATCTGTTCGGCCGAACGGAGGATTATACTGAATGAATCTACCTAATAAAATTACGCTGACGCGGATTTTCATGATTCCCGTTTTTGTCGTCGTCTTTTTTTTGACGGCGATCCCGTACAATTATTTTATTGCAGGTATCATTTTTGTTGTTGCCGCTTGTACCGATTTCATTGACGGGCATATTGCACGCAAATATAATCTAGTCACCAATTTGGGTAAATTTCTTGATCCCATAGCAGATAAAGTGCTCGTTTCTACAGCGCTCATCTGTATGCTCGTAAAGCCTGAACTCTTGCAAGTGATGTGGCAGGGTGAATGGGTAATGACCGTCTGCAGTATTTGTACTGCCGTTATTTTGGCGAGAGAGCTGATCGTGAGCGGCTTTCGTATGGTCGCCGCCTCCTCTGGCTTGGTGCTTGCCGCCGACAAGGTGGGAAAAGTCAAGACGACCTTCCAAGACATCTCAATCGCAATGCTGCTCATCGGGGCGGATTTTTTCGGGCTTTTGGGTGTGAGCAAAGTTCTCAATGTGATCGGCTTGATTTGCCTTGCCGCTGCGGCTGTACTGACGATATGGTCGGGCGCGGGTTATATCATAAAAAACAGGCAGGTACTGCGCGTTCCTGCAGAGGAAAAAGATGAAGAAAATAAGGGGGAGAAAAATTCTGAAGATTCATGAAAAACGGTTGTATCGTTCTCAGAAATATTAAAAATTATTATACGGAAGGGGAAATTGCGGATTCGATTTCCTCTTTGATCGACGGCGGATATTTTATTGACAAAATGTTCGTTTTGTCCGATGCGGATGAACGCGAATTTGCGCAGACATTTGCCGAGTGTAAAAATTTTTTTGAAAATGTTTTTGTCTTGGCGGAGGAGAATAAGCTGTCTTTATTTCGCGAACAGGCGTGCGATATTTTAGGTGTGCGGCCTGCAGATGAGGTGCGGGCGGATCTCGATCAGAAGTCTTTCTTTTTCTTGAAAACGGGAGCGGCGGGGGCTGCTTATATACGCAATGAGGCCATCCCATATTTAGATGAAAAGTATGCGATCAGCCATGCAAGGATGGTGATCCGTGCGGTAGGAGTTCCTCCCGAAAAATTAAAGAATGTCATTGCGGAGGCGGAGAAACAGAGCGGCAAAGTGCTCGTTTATAATCTATCCGAAAAGTGGGGAGATCAGCGCATCGAAATTTTGTATGACAGCAATTCGCCTAAGATGATGGTGGACGGCGTCATGCGCATAGTGGTCGACGGCTTAAACGAATATATATATGCGGTAGAAGACACGCCGCTTGCAACATGTATTTTCGAGATGCTGAAGCTACGCAATATGCGGCTGGCTTTGGCGGAGTCCTTTACGGGCGGAGGCATCGCCAAGAAGTTGGTGGAGGTTCCCGGGGTCAGCGCGGTGCTCTATGAGGGGATCGTAGCATATGATAACGGGGCAAAAATCAAACGCCTCGGGGTCACGCAGATGACACTTTTGCGGCATGGCGCTGTATCGGATGAAACGGCATATGAGATGGCTGCCGGTTTGATTGCGGCTGGCAATTGTAATGTATCTGTATCGACGACGGGTATTGCCGGACCGCAGTCCGACGATACCGGGAAACCGGTGGGCCTTTGCTATATAGCGGTGGGGCTGCGCGAGTCGGTTTACGTTTACAAATATGTTTTCAAGGGCAGCCGTGAAGACATTACACAGCGCGCAATTAATCAGGCTTTATTTCTTTTATATAAGCAAATTAAGTAATTTACGCAGTATTATGCGTGGCATAGAATGCGTTTTATAGTGTAAAATTTTATTCGGGAGTTTTTTATGGATAACGAAAAGATGAAGGCGCTCGACCAAGTGCTTGCACAGATCGAAAAACATTATGGCAAGGGAGCGATCATGAAGCTCGGAGATGCCGCCGGCAATACGGATATCGAGGTGATTCCGACCGGCTGCCTTTCTTTGGATATTGCACTCGGTATCGGCGGTTTGCCTCGCGGCAGGATCATCGAGATCTATGGGCCGGAATCTTCGGGTAAAACGACGGTCGCCTTGCATGCGATCGCGCAGATTCAAAAAATGGGCGGCATCGCTGCGTTTGTGGATGCTGAGCATGCGCTTGACCCGGTTTATGCCAAAAAGTTGGGTGTCGATTTGGATAACCTCTATGTTTCGCAGCCGGATACGGGGGAGCAGGCGCTGGATATCTGCGATTCCCTCGTGCGCAGCGGGGCTGTCGATCTCATCGTCATCGATTCCGTCGCGGCGCTCACGCCTAAGGCGGAGATCGAAGGAGAGATGGGCGAATCGCATGTCGGGTTGCAGGCGCGTCTGATGTCGCAGGCGCTCAGAAAGCTCACGGGCATCATCAACAAGTCCAATACATGCGTTATCTTTATCAATCAGCTGCGCGAAAAGGTCGGTATCATGTTCGGCAATCCTGAAACGACGCCGGGCGGCAAGGCTCTTAAATTTTATGCCAGCGTGCGCATCGATGTGCGCAAGGCGGATGCCCTGAAAGACAGTGAAGGGATCATGGGCAATAAAACGCGCGCAAAAATTGTCAAAAATAAGCTTGCTCCTCCGTTCAAAACGGCAGAATTCGATATCCTGTACGGCGAGGGGATTTCGCAGGAAGGCTGTATCATCGATCTCGGTACGGCTGTCGGAGTCATCGGCAAGAGCGGGGCTTGGTTCTCTTACGAGGGGGAAAAGGTCGCGCAGGGACGCGAAAAAATGCGCGAATGGCTGAAAAACAATCCGGATAAATCGAAGGAAATCGAGGAGAAGATCCGCGCCGCCTATAAAGGGAAGCCTGTTGAAGACAAAGAGCAAGAGGCGGAAGAGGAATAAAATTTTACGATGAAATACGGCTTTGTCAAAGTAGCCGCGGCGACGCCTGCACTGCGCGTCGCCGACGTGCGTTTTAATGCAAAAAAGATTGCGGAGGCAATCGCGGATGCGGATAAGGCAGGCGTGCAGCTGCTCGTTTTTCCGGAACTTTCCTTATGCGGCTATACATGCGGGGATCTCTTCGGGCAAAAGGTGCTTTTGGACGATTGCCTGCATGCGCTTCGTTCGTTGGCGGAGGAGACAAAGGGAAAAAAGATGCTCGCCTTTGTCGGCGTGCCGATGCGCCTGGGGGGCGTACTCTATAACTGCGCCGCGGCTTTGAACGACGGCGAAGTGCTCGCTTTTATTCCCAAGACACATCTTCCCAATTATGCGGAGTTTTACGAAAAGAGAAATTTTCAGCCGTATGCGGGCGAAAATGCGGAAACGGTATTTTTCGGGCGCCGCGTTCCATTCGGTAACAAAATAATTTTTGCGGATGAAAAAGAGGCTGATTTTACTGTCGCGGCGGAACTGTGCGAGGATCTTTGGGTGCCGTGCCCGCCGTCAGCCGCGCATGCGCATGCCGGCGCGAATATCATAGTCAATTTATCCGCATCGGATGAAACGACGGGCAAGGCGGAATACCGTAGGCTGCTCGTGCGTTCGCAATCCGCTAAAACGGTCAGCGGGTATGTCTACGCGGATGCGGGGGAAGGGGAGTCTTCCACCGACATAGTCTTTTCGGGGCACAATCTCATTGCGGAAAACGGAGAAATACTCAAAGAGAGCGTTCTCTTTCAAAACGGCATGATCGTGTCGGAAATCGATGCGGAGAAGCTCTCGTATGAGCGCCGTCGCATCAATACTTTCTATGACGGCAGAGATCTTGCCGGGTATATTACCATTTCTTTCAAAGCGGATTCCAAAGGCGAAGATTTGATGCGGCCGCTGGCGAGGCTGCCCTTTGTGCCGCAGGGCGGGGCGTTGGACGAGAGGGCGGAATTGATTTTGTCCATTCAGGCAGCCGGTTTAAAAAAGCGGCTCGCGCATACGGGTGCAAAAACGGCAGTGCTTGGGATTTCGGGCGGTTTAGACAGTGCTTTGGCTTTGTTGGTTACCGTGCGCGCATTTGAAAGTCTCGGCAAGGCGCGCAAAGATATTGTCGCCGTGACCATGCCTTGCTTCGGAACGACGAGCAAGACATATAATAATTCGGTAAAACTCATGCGGGCGCTTGGCGTTACGTTTAAAACGGTGCCCATTGCCGACACGGTGCGCGCCCATTTTAAAGATATCGGGCATGACGAAAACATCAAAAATGCCGCCTATGAAAATGCACAGGCGCGCATGCGCACGATGGTGCTCATGGATATTGCCAACGATACGGGCGGGTTGGTCATCGGCACGGGCGATTTGAGCGAGCTCGCCCTCGGTTGGGCAACGTATAACGGCGATCATATGTCCATGTATGGCGTAAATGCTTCCGTTCCCAAAACTTTGGTCAAGTATTTGATCGCCTATGAAGCGGCGCGGCTGGGGGGCGAAGCGGAAGAAACGCTGACGGACATTCTCCATACGGAGATCAGCCCGGAACTGCTTCCGCCCGAAGGAGGGAAAATCGTGCAGAAGACGGAGGAATTGGTCGGGCCGTATGAACTGCATGATTTTTATCTGTATTATGCCATCCGTTGGGGATTTGCGCCCAAGAAAGTGCTCTTTTTGGCGGAAAAGGCATTTGAAAGCGGGTATGATAAAGAGATGCTCAAAAAATGGCTGATCCGCTTTTACAAGCGATTTTTTTCGCAGCAATTTAAGCGTTCTTGTCTTCCCGACGGCGTCAAAGTCGGTTCGGTCAGCCTTTCTCCGCGCGGGGATTGGCGTATGCCGTCCGACGCGTGCGTCGAAAGTTGGCTCAAAGAATTGGAAGAATAATGTTTTATTTCCCCGAAGGCATCTTTCGGGGAAATATTTTTTTGCAAGGAAGGAATTTGGGAAATAATATTGACTTTTGTATCAATATACGCTATAATAAAAAAGGTATGAATTAAAAAGGGCAGTTTGGCTTTTTTGCGTGCCTTTGCAGGGCACAGATCGTCGATTGCATCTTTTTTATCCATATACGAATAGTTTAATTTACCTTACAGGAGGCTTATCAAGTGTTTTATCAAACCAATGGCTCCCTGTTTCTGGCAGGTACGGTGGCAACCTGGGTGTTTGCCGTCGTGCTTGTCGTCGCTATTTTAGTAGTCGGCGCAGCCGGTTTTTTGGTGGGGCGTTTTCTTTATAAGAAAATGTTCTCGAAAAAGATCGGCGATGTTGAACAGACAATCAAAATAATGCGCGAAGAAGCGGAAAATGAATGCCGCGCATTAAAAAAAGAAGCTATTTTAGAGGCTAAGGAACAGGACTTAAAATTAAGAAACGAATTTGAACGCGAAAGCAAAGAAAAGAGGGCAGAACTCGCCAAATCCGAACAGCGGTTAATGCAGAAAGAGGACGTTCTCGACAAAAAAGAGGATGCCCTGCTCAAAAAGACGGAAGCGCTCGAACAGCAGCAGAAGAATCTTGCCCGCCAGGAAGGCGAGATCAAGAAGATGCAGGAAAAGGTCAATCATCAGCACGATCTGATGATTCAGGAATTGGAGAAAGTCGCGCAGCTCACCCGTGAAGAGGCGAAAAAACTCTTGACCGAAAATATTCTCGACGAAGCGCGTCACGATGCGGCTGTTCAGGTACGCAATATCGAGCAGGAGGCAAAAGACGAGGCGGACGCCAATGCAAAGAAAATCATTAGCCTCGCTATTCAGCGCTGCGCATCCGACCATGCATCGGAGATCACGGTATCGGTTGTACCTCTTCCCAATGACGATATGAAGGCGCGCATCATCGGGCGCGAAGGCAGAAATATCCGCGCGTTGGAGAATGCGACGGGTATTGAGCTCATCATTGACGATACCCCTGAGGTCGTAATCCTTTCCGGATTTGATCCTGTAAGAAGAGAGGTGGCGAGGCTTTCCCTTGAAAAGCTTATCAGCGACGGTAGGATCCATCCCGCCCGCATTGAAGAGACTGTGGAAAAAGTCAAAAAGGAACTTGATCAGCAGATCAAGGAAAACGGCGAAGCTGCCATGTTTGAGGTCGGCATCTTCGGATTGCATCCCGAAATCATCAAGCTGCTCGGCAGACTGAAATATCGGACGAGTTACGGTCAAAATGTGTACAAACATTCGATCGAAGTTGCACAGCTTGCGGGTATGATGGCTGCGGAACTGGGCTTGGATGTCAACCTTGCGAAAAGGGCGGGGCTGCTGCACGATATCGGCAAGGCGGTCGATCACGAACAGGAAGGAACGCATATCCAAATCGGTGCAGATATCGCCAAAAAGTATAAAGAGAATGCGAATGTCGTCAATGCGATCATGGCGCACCACGGCGACGTAGAGCCGAAAACGGTCGAAGCCGTGCTTGTACAGGCGGCCGATGCTGTTTCGGGCGCACGCCCCGGCGCAAGGCGCGAGACGAGCACGAACTACGTTAAACGCCTTGAGCAGCTCGAACAGATCGCCGCGTCCTTTAAGGGCGTCGAAAAGAGTTATGCGATCCAGGCAGGCAGGGAAGTGCGCGTGATCGTCAAACCCGAACAGATCGACGACGCGCAGACCCTTTTCCTTGCAAAAGATATCGCCAAGAAAATCGAGCACGAACTCGAATATCCCGGGCAGATCAAGGTCAACGTCATCCGCGAATATCGAAGCGTGGAATATGCAAAATAATATTGAAATTTGAAAACAAAAAGCGGAGATATTTTTCTCCGCTTTATTTGTTTAAAAAAACCACCGGCTATGCCGGTGGTGGAGAGGTCTTTAACAGCAGCAAGCGCAAGTATGCAAAAAACTCCGGAGTGCTAAACTGAATATAAGGCTCACGACCGTATACAAAAAAAGCACACAGGAGATGGACTCCTTCTCCAAAGGGGAAGACCAGATAAAAACATACGAGCGCTTTTCCTGGCGTGTGGGAGGGGAAGAAGTAAAACTATATGAGCTATTGTTTCATGCCGCGATCGAAGGCTGAAACAGGGAAATGAAAGAATCCTATTTGCGCTTTAGATGAAAACATGATCGAGAGATCCTCGCATTATGGAAGCGGGGATTTTTTCTTTTTCAGAATATTGCGGCAGAGATGTTCATAGAATATACGGAAGCCGAAAGGGGACAAGTAGTATGTTGGAATTTCTGACGGATAATCTGCGTGCGGCACTTCGATATGTAAATATAAATTTGATATATGAAATGCGATTGCGCGCCGGGAGACCTGTCGTTGTCAGCTTCCGGGGGAACTATGTCTTTTTGGGTGAGCATGGCATTACGGACAAGCTGGCCGATGCGCTCGTCTGTTCCTATGCGGACATTGAAATGATCATCGAAAGGGTAAGCGAATTTTCCGTCTATTCGGTGACGGAGCAGATGAAGCAAGGTTTTTTGACGGGCGCCTGTGGGGAACGGATCGGTTTGGCCGGCGCATTTGTTTATGAAAACGGCGCGCCGTCTGCCATTAGGGAGATCACTTCTTTAAATATCCGTATTCCGCACGAAGTGAAGGGGGCGGCGGGCGTATTGTTTTCAGAACGCTTTGCCAAGGGGATCGAAAGCTGTTTGATTTTTTCCCCTCCGGGGCGCGGTAAGACCACAATCCTGCGCGATCTTGTGCGGATGATTTCCGAAAAATACCGCATCAATATCTTGATCGATGACGAAAGAAATGAGATCTCAGCCGCTTATAAAGACTTTTCGCTCGATGTTGGGGCATTTTGCGATGTACTGCGTTACGCATATAAACGCGATGCGATGGAGGTGGCCGTTCGGACAATGCGGCCGGATTTGATTTTAATGGACGAACTTGCCAACGATGACGAAGTCAGATTGTGTATTTCCTGCATCCGTAGCGGGGTCAGCGTCATAGCGTCCGCACACTGTAAAAATTTCGAGAGTTTACGCCGCGCTGCCGCATTTTCGCGGGCGATAGAAGAGAGAGCTTTCGACAGCTATGTGGAATTGGACTCGGCGGGGATCGGGCAGATCGCGCATATTTACGATGCGGACGCTCGCTGCATATACGGAACATGATCAAGATTTTTTTATGCGTGTTGTTGGTTGCGCTGTGTACTGCGTTCGGTTGGATGCTGACGAGAAAATACCGCCTGCGTAAAAATTTTTTTTACGACCTTGATCTGTTTAATGCGCGGCTGATCAATGAAGTAAGTTATACGAAAATGCCGCTTTCTTCTTTTATCGAAAAGTACTCTTTCGGGGGAGATTTCGGCAAGCTGCTTGAAGAAAAAAAGGAAAAAGGATTCGTCGCCGAGAAAGCTGAAATCGCGTATCTTACCGACGATGAAAAGAATTTTTTGCGCGATTATTTTTTGATGGTGGGAAGGAGCGATTCGGTATCGCAGAAAGAGTACCTCGTTTCGATTCGAGCCGAGACTGAGCGTTTGCGCGCGGAAAGCGGAGACGAATGCAAGAGACGAAGTAATTTATATGTACGGTTGGGCTTTTTGTTCGGGCTGATCGTCGCGATTATACTCGCTTAAACAGGGGAGGGGTTATGCAGATCGATATCATTTTTAAGATTGCGGCCGTAGGCATCATCGTCACGATCGTCTGCCAGATCTTGAAAAAATCCGATCGCGACGACATAGCGACCATTGTCAGCTTGGCGGGATTGATCATTGTTTTGACCGTCGTATTGGATATGATCGCCGATCTTTTCGGCTCGATTCGCAGTATTTTTGATCTGTTTTAGCTATGGAACTTGCCAAGATTATCGGCGTCGCGTTGGTCACGGCGCTCGCTGCGCTGTTTTTGCGGGGGTCACGGCCCGAACTTTCGTTTGCCGTCACGATTGCCGGCGCCGTCATTATTCTCCTATTCATTGTCGACATGCTGCAAGCGTCCTTTCAGGTGTTTACGGATATCGCAGAGCGGACGGGCATCGACAATTCGCTGATCAAAATCATAATCAAAATCGTAGCGATCGGATATCTGGTTGAATTCAGTGCGGGCGTCATCGAGGATTTTGGGAGTAAAAGTATAGCGGACAAACTCGTGTTGGCGGGGAAAGTCATCATCTTTGCGGTTTCCGTGCCGATCCTGCAGAGTTTATTGGAATTGATCGGCGGCTTTTTGGAGCTGATATGAAAGCATTTTTGCAGTCAAAGCGGTGCCGGCTTTGCATGATATTACTTTTGTTTGCCTTTTTGTTGGCATTCGGCGGCATGGTGGCTGCAGCGGATGAGAGTGCAGAGGGCGCAGAAGAAACGACGGCGGAGGAAGAGCTCGGGCAACAGATCGATGATCTGCTCCAAAATATCGATTTAGATGCGCTGGAAGCGTATCTAAACTCTCTTACCGAAGAGCAGAAGCAAATGTTTGGTGAGGGCGGCTTAAAGGACAAAGTTGCGGCATTGCTCAGCGGCGATTTTGGCACCGATTACAGCAATGTGCTTTCGGCCTTGGCTGCATCTCTCTTCGACGGGCTGAGCGGCCTGCTTCCCGCATTTTGCGCCATTTGTGCGGTCACGCTGTTGTGCGGCATTTTGACGCGCTTCCGCAGTTCTTTTTCGGAAAAGAGTACGGCAAAACTCATCTTTTTTGTCGGGTATGCTGCCATACTCGTGCTGATTTTGACTTCGCTTTCCGCTGTAATCGGCGACTGCTTTTCTGCAGTGGATTCTATGCAGAGGCAAATGCAGGCGGCTTTCCCCGTTTTGCTTACGCTGATCGCGACGAGCGGCGGCACGGTCTCTGTGGCGGTTTATCAGCCGGCCGTTCTTTTTTTGAGTGAGATCATCGTAAAGGTCATAACCGGCATTGTATTGCCGCTCGCGGTTTTGGTCTGTGTGTTGGATATGGCGGGAAATATGAGCGAGGAGGTGCGGCTGCAGAATTTCGGCGCTTTGGCGAAAAGCATAATCAAGTGGGCGCTCGGCATTTCGCTGACCGTGTTTACAGTATTTTTGACGGTACAGGGCATCACTTCTGCCACTTATGACGGCTTCTCGTTCCGGGCAGCAAAATATGCGATCGGGAATACCGTGCCCATTGTGGGCGGCTTTTTGAGCGGCGGTTTGGATTTTCTCGTAGCGGGCAGTGTGCTCATCAAAAATTCGATCGGATCCTGCTGCTTGCTGCTGTTTGCCTCTGTATTGGCGATCCCGCTCGTTCAACTCGCCGTATACAATTTGTTTTTGCGGCTTTCGGCAGCAGTGACGGAGCCGATCGGCGACAACAAGATCACCGGATTTTTGGCTTCACTATCCTCGACGGTGAACTATTTTACGGCAGGGCTGCTGTGCGTGGGATTCATGTATTTCATGACGCTTATTCTGCTGATTTGCTCGTCGAATTCTCTTTTTTAAAATGAAAGCGTATATTTTAAGTGTCTGCGGGGCGGTCATTATTTCATCGTTGGCAGTTATCCTTCTCCCGGAAGGGAGAATGGGAAAATTTATCAACGGCATTTTAAAATTATTTTGCCTTCTGATAATGTTGATCCCGCTTTTCAGCCTCCTGCGCGACTTTTCTATGCCCGATCAAGATGAAAATACGTCTGGCATAGTACTTGATGAAAATTTCATTGATTATTTTTACAGTCAGCAAGCCTCGCAGGAGGAGGAGTGGCTGGCGGAATTAATGAAAGAAGAATTTTCCGTTTCTGCAGACGTGCAAATCGAATGGGATTCTGTCGAATATGCGTATGAACGGTCGAAAGTGAATGTTAAAATTGAAAATTTCGGAATGTACGGCGATGACGAGCATATATTAATTATAAGTGAGATCAAAGCCCGCATAGCCGAAGTTTTGCAAATTTCTTCGGAGGTCATAGAAGTTTATGAGTGATTCGGCACAGGCAGGCGGCTTGAAGAAATTGAAATCGGCTAAGCTGCTGGAAATTATGATCGTGCTCATCATTATTGTAATTGCGGCGATCGTGCTCTATAATCTGTTTGCGGGAAAAGACAGCGGCGAAGATACAGCCTCTGATTACGGAACACAGTTGGAGTCAAATTTAGAGAGAGTGCTTTCCGGCATCGAGGGGGCAGGCACCGTTTCGGTCATGATCAGCTTTTCCGACGACGGGGAACGGGTAATTGCGATGGAAACGACGACCTTGGAGGACGGAACCGTCGTCACGGCGCCGGCGCTCGTCGGTGGAGAGGTCGTGGTGCTCGAGGAAAAGAAACCGGAAATTTCGGGCGTTTTGATCGTTGCGGAGGGGGCGGGCAGTCTATCCGTCCGATTTAATCTTCTTTCTGCGGCGGCGTCCGTTTTAGATATCGACCAAAGCTTAATCAAAGTATATACGAAGGGATAAGAGTAAAATAGGATCAAAAAGGAGAGACGGAGATGTCAAAAACCAAAAAAATCATTATTATGTCGGGATTGGTTCTGCTGCTTGCCGTGACGGCCGTATTCAATTTCGTGCTTGCAGGGGCTGCCGCGGATCCGGGTGAGGATGTCACGACGGCGAATTACTTTACGACCTACCGCACCGAGCGAAATACGACGCGCAACGAAGAGCTGCTGCAACTGGATTCCATTTTGGAAAGCGCCGAAGCAGGGTCGGAAACGTATGAAGAAGCGATGGCGCTCAAACTGCAGATCGTGGGCATGATGGAGCGCGAACTTCTTTTGGAAACATACATAAAATCCATCGGATATACGGATGCCGTTGTCAGCATCGGATTGGATTCTGACAATGTCAATGTATTCGTAAATGCGACCGAACTTGCCTACAATGACTTTTTGACGATTTACAATATTTTGACCGAAGAGGCGGGGTGTGATCCGGCAAATGTAAATATTATGCCGATCAATTCGGAAAATTCGTAAAAATGCTGTTCAACTTCGAAAAAATATGGTATAATAGATATATCATAAGATTTCGGAGAAGAAGTATTATGGCGCTTTTCAGAAAAGTTCCTTCCGATGATCAAAAGGGAAAGGTTTCCTATAATGCCGGTATCGTGAGCAGTATCGTCAGTCTCGCCGTTTCAGAAGTGGAGGGCGTCGAACTGCTTGCGGGCAAAAAACGCGGCATCAAGCTGTATTTTGAAAAGGACGGGATCTATGCGGATATTTCCGTCAAGGTGGACTATGGCTATATCGTGCCGGATGTCGCCTTTAAGATCCAACAGACGGTCAAACACAACGTCGAAGCGATGACAAAATATAAGGTCGCAAAAGTCGACGTGTATGTGGTCGGCGTCGACTTTTCAGAAGAGCGCGCCATAGAGCAAAACTAAAAGAAAAAAGCCGTGTTCCCCTCGGTTTCGAGGGGAATATTTGGGTTTATGAGGATAGCGTAAGAGATGAGAAGCAGAGCGAGAGAGTGCGCATTTAAATTGATCTTTGCCTCGGAATTCGGCGATAATGAAACGAGGCGCGCCGTATATAGGGCGGCTGAACTGAATGAAGAGGAGGCGGAGTATGCCGATCGGCTCGTCGCTTTGGTAAACGGGCATAGGGATGAGCTTGCCTCGATTTTGGACAAGTACTCGATCGGCTTTTCTGAAAAGCGTATGTTCCCCGTCGACAGAAGCGTACTGCTTTTGGCGCTTGCGGAGATCATGTATGTGGAAGACGTGCCTTCCGTCGTCAGCATCGACGAAGCGGTGGGGCTTGTCAAAAAATATTCGACCGAAAAAAGCGCCGGGTTCGTAAACGGACTATTGGCCGCGGTCATTGCAGGAGATAAAGCATGAGTATACTGATCGACGGAAAGATGCTTGCCGCAAAGCTGCGCGGCGAACTGAAAGAAAAGGTAGCGCTTTTTAAAGCGGAGAAGGGAGAGATCGGCCTGGCGGTTGTGTTGGTGGGAGAAGATCCGGCTTCGCAAGTATATGTGCGCAACAAGATCAAAGCGTGCGAAGATGTGGGGATCCGCTCTTTTTCTTACCATCTGCCGGCAGAAAGCACACAGAAAGAAGTAGAGTCGCTGATCGCCGAATTGGTCGCATCCGATAAGGTGGACGGCATCCTCGTGCAGCTGCCCCTTCCTAAGCATTTGGACGAAAGGAAAATATTGAAGCTTATTCCGCCGGCAAAGGATGTGGACGGTTTTTGTGCGGAAAATGTGGGGAATCTTGCCATGAATCGCGAGACTATCGTCGCATGCACTCCATTCGGCGTTATGAAAATGCTCGAAGAGTATGGGATCGATCCGAAGGGGAAGTCTGCCGTCGTGCTCGGCCGCTCCAATATTGTGGGCAAGCCGATGGCGATGCTGCTCGTCAATGCGGATGCGACGGTAACCGTATGCCACAGCAAAACAGAGAATTTGAAAGAAGTTTGTGCCGGAGCGGATATTTTGGTCGTTGCGATCGGAAGGCCGAAATTTGTCACGGCGGATATGGTCAAAAAAGGCGCCGTTGTCATCGATGTCGGCATGGACAGGGATGAAAACGGCAAACTCTGCGGAGATGTTGACTTCGAAAACGTAAAGGAAAAAGCGTCATTCATTACCCCGGTTCCTGGAGGCGTGGGGCCGATGACGATTACGATGCTGCTGTACAATACATATATTGCAGCGTCAAGGAGATAAACTTTGGCGGATTTTAACGAAAACTATGAAGCGCTGCGCGCATCGTTCGAAGATGCGCTGCATTCCTATCTTGCGGGCGTTACGTTCAAACCTAAAATTTTGGATGAAAGCTTTCGCTACTCGCTGCAGCTGGGAGGAAAGCGGGTGCGTCCCGTGATGATGTTTGCGGCGGCTCAGATGCTCGGCGGCAAAATTGCCGATGTTTCGGCGCTCGCTGTGGCGCTTGAGATGATCCATACTTATTCCCTCATCCATGACGATTTGCCCGCAATGGACAACGACGACTTTCGCCGCGGGCAGCCCTCCTCGCATAAAAAATTCGGGGAAGGGCAGGCGATCCTTGCGGGGGATGCCCTCTTGAATCAGGCGTTTCAGATCTGCATGGAAGAATGCAGAAAGGGAAGGACATACGTCAATGCGGCCGTATTGATCGCAAAAAATGCGGGCGCCTTTGGCATGATTGCCGGGCAAGCGGCTGATCTTTACTTTCAGGGCAGCGAAACCGCCGGAGAAAAAGACTACGAGTTTATTGCGCGCAATAAGACGGCGAAGATGTTTATGAGCGCTGTCGCCGCGCCCGCTTATGTTTATGATGCGGATGAAAACATCGTTTCCCTCCTATTGGAGTATGGCAAAAATCTCGGATTTCTCTTTCAAATAACCGATGATTTGCTCGATGTGGGCGGGAATTTTGAACAGCTCGGCAAAACGATCGGGAAAGATGCGGCGGAAAAGAAAGTTTCAGCCGTCAAGGTGTACGGCATGCGCTCCTGTGAGGCCATGGCGGAGCGTTATTGCGAGTTATGCTTGGATCTTTTATCCCGCCTGCCTTACGAGTGCGGCTTTTTGGAAGAGTTTACCAAGTTTGTCCTTAAAAGGGAACATTGATGCGCCTCGATAAATATTTGGCTGAAAACGGTTTCGGCTCCCGAACGAAAGCGGCCCGCGCGATCGCAGAGGGGCGCGTACTGCGCAACGGGAAAGTTGCGTCTCCTGCGGATGAGGTGCGGGAAGGAGACTGCGTGGAAGTACAAAGGGCAGAAATCTCCTTTGTGTCGGAAGGTGGTTTCAAGCTTTATAAGGCCCTTTCCGATTTTGGCGAAAGCGTTCGGGGCGGCGTGTTTATCGACATCGGCGCCAGTACGGGCGGTTTTACCGATTGCCTGCTGCAGAGTGGCGCTGACCGCGTGTATGCGGTAGATGTCGGGGAGAGCCGGTTGGACGCACGCCTCGCGCGGGATGCGCGCGTGACGGTGATGGATCATGTCAATGCGCGTTACCTGCGGCGGGAAGATTTCCCGGAACAGCCGGACGGGGCGGTGATCGACGTGAGTTTTATCTCGCTTGCGCTGATTTTGCCTGCGGCGGCAGAGTTGATCGGAAAACAAGGCCGCGTTTTTGCGCTCATCAAACCGCAATTCGAATGCGGCGCGAAAGCGCTCGATAAACACGGCATCGTTAAAGAGCAAGGCGATAGGCTCCGTGCCGTTTTTGCCGTCCGCGATGCGGCGCTATCGAGCGGGCTTGTCCTTGCAAAACTGACGAATGCGCCGCTTAAACCGAGGAAAAATGTCGAGTATATCGCTCTTTTTGTCAGAGAGGGCGTAGCTTTGCCGGACGAAAAAATTCGTGAAGCATGTAAAATTTGATTGTTGAGAAAAAGACGGGGAAAATCTCTGTCTTTTTGCTTATAAACCCTTTTTCCTAAATTTTCCGCGCGCAAACTGCATACAATATTCATATGATATACGTTACGGATATCGTTGCAAAGGTGCGGTCGGCATACGGCTATCTCGCTTCAAAGAAATATACGACGCTCGCGGGAACGATGGCATTTTTTCTCGTATTGTCCATTGTGCCCTTTCTGTTTTGGCTTACGCTCATTTTCGGCAGACTGAATATCGATTATGAGCAGATATTTGAATTGGAGATTTTTGCGGGGATCCGCGATTTTTTATTCTATCTGCGTGATTCCGCCAAGAGCGCGACGGTGGGGGCATCTGTAATTTTGCTCGCAACGACGCTGTATTCGTCAACCAATCTTTTTTATCATATGCGGCGCAGCGGAGAGATCATCTACGATTATAAGCGAAAAAAGGGTGGCATCGTGCTGCGCTTTTCCGCGTTGATCCTCATCTTTATCGTCATGCTTTTACTGCTTGCGGAAGCGATCTTCTTTTTGCTTTGCAACGCGCTTTTACGCCGGGCATTTCCGTCTTTTTTGGCGCAGCTCGGCATCTATGCGATCCTCGGCGTTCTTGCTTTTTTATTTATAATCGTTTTGAATTTATATGTCTGCCCGTACCGAGTTCGTTTTTCCAATGTGGTTTGGGGAAGTTTGATCACTTTGTTCATGGGCGGCGTCGCTTCCTTTGGTTTTACGATCTATCTGACCTTTGGAAGCGTGGAGAGACTGTATGGCGCGGTCGCGCTGTTTATCGTTTTTCTTCTTTGGCTTTATGTGCTGATGATCTGTTTTGTGACGGGCGTCATCTTTAACTGTTATCTCATTGAAAGGGATAAAAAACTCAAAATAAGGCATAAAAAATTTTGAAAGGCAAAAAATCATTTGCAACACTTTGCCATTTCATGTATAATAAATATAAATCATTTACAAAAGTGACGGGGTGAAAAATGTATCAGCTTTTTTGCGATTCGAACTGCGAACTTTGGTATACGGAGGCGGAAGCCTTTGGCCTGAAAGTGATCAGCATGCCTTATGTGCTTGATGGGAAAGAATATTACTACGATCTCGGCAAGGCGACGGATTTTGCGCATTTTTATAAACGTATGCGCGAGGGGGCGGTTCCCACGACCTCGGCGATCAACGAACAGAATTATATTGAGTACTTCGAACCTGTATTGCAGGATGGAAAAGATATTTTTTATATCACTTTCTCGCACAAACTTTCGGCTACGTTCGAAAGTATGGACAGGGCGATCGCGGCCTTAAAAGAAAAATATCCGGACAGGGTCATTCGCACCTTTGATACCAAGTCGATCAGCCTCGGAGCAGGGTTTCAGGTGCGCATGGCGGCGGAAAAGTATGCGGCCGGTGCTACGATGGATGAATTGGAAGAATACTTGACGGAAATGCGCGATCATACGCATGTCTATTTTATTGTGGACGATCTCATTTATCTCAAGAGAGGGGGCAGGATCTCTGCGGTGACGGCGGCATTCGGCAAACTTCTCGGCATTAAGCCGCTCATCACCGTTATGCCAGACGGTTCGCTGCAGAGCGTCGGAAAGATCAAAGGCTCCAAAAAAGTATTCGCGGAATTTATTCGCTTGATGCGCGAGAACGAGTTTGATCCCGAAAAGAGGGTCGAGGTGATGCAGGCGGACTGTCCCGATACGGGAGACGCTTTTTTGGCAGCGCTCAAAGAGGCTTTCGGCCAAGATATCAAGATCGATTACCAAGTCGTTGGGCCGGTCATTGCAGCGCATTGCGGGCCGGGAACACTGGGGCTCATCTTCTACGGAAATAAAAAACGGAACGGGTAATTTATATTTGAAGCGATTGTTTGCGCCCGCCGCCGCTCTCGTCTTAGCGCTTGCCTTTTGTTTGGCAAGCTGTACGTCGAGTAAGGGCGGCGGGCATTCTTATCAAGAAGACGGCTATTTCGTGCAATTGAATTTGGAGCGGAAAGATTTGCTCATCGACGGAGAAACCCTTTCCGTGCAGGCTTTTGATCAACTGATGGACGAGCTGCACGGCCTATTGAATGGCTTGGAGGACAAATTTAGCCTTGAAATCGACGCGAGCGATCTTTCTCGCGTCAATGCAGCCGATGCGGGCGAATGGGTGCCCGTCAGCGAAGATACCGTTGCACTGCTCGAAATGTCGCACGCTTTTACGGAATTGACAGGCGGCAAGTTTACGCCCGCTCTCTTTCCGCTGACAGAGTTGTGGGGGTTTGCGCCCTCCGATGCCGGGCATTACAATGATTCCCGCCCCGAACCTGCGGCGGATATGCTTGCCGCAGCGAAGGCGGTAAGCGATCTTTCTCTCTTTTCTTGGGAGGGCAACGCCGTCAGCAAAGCGGAGAACGGGGCGGCTTTGGATTTCGGAGGCATTGCCAAGGGATATATGTGCGACGCGGTCGTTTCCTATATTGGGCAAAAGTATGCGGGGCGGGACATCGATGCGATCGTCAATCTCGCATCGTCCAATTCCGCATATCTCGGCTTAAAGAGGGATGGCGATGTTTCGCGCGGGTACAATATCGGCATAGATAACCCGCGCAGACTTTCTACGGGCATAACGGAAGGACTGTACTTGGTCGGCGTAAGCGAGGCAGCCGTTACGACGAGTGCCGACAATTATCGGTATTATATTGACGGGGATCGGATCTATTCGCATATTATCGATGCGGAAACGGGAAAGCCGGCGGATAGAGGGATCATCAGTGTGACGGTCGTCGTGCCGAATGCCGCGCATACAAATCCGGGGACTTTTGCAGATTCTCTATCCACCGCTGCTTTTTGTATGCCGCTTACGCAAGCATTGCAGTTTTTTGAACGGCTTGCCGAACAATACGGCATCGGCGCGGTGATCATAACGCGGGACTTTCGGTATTATACGGTCGGCGATATTACAGCAATGAATCGCAAAGAATTTGCGCAATACTGCAATGATTTTCTCGGGAGCAATTACAATGTTGACAGCATAGCCGATGTTTTTACGAAAGGAGATCTTGCGTCGGCCGGCGATGAAATCGAACCTTGCGAAGCCGAACTTGCATATATTGCGCGCGTAAAGGAAATTCTGAATTGAAAATGAAGAGGGAAGATAAAATTGCCAAAATAAAAGAGGGAAAATATTTTGCCATAGGTGACTTGGCTGTGTTCGGCGTCTGCATTTTGTTGATTGCCGCCTTTACGATTGCCGCATTCAGCGCTGAAAAACGACCGGGCAAGACATTTGAGGTCATCTCTTTCGGCAAAACGATCGCGACTTTACCCCTCGAAGAGGACGCGGAATATCTGTATACGGTGCACGGCGGAGAGGGCAGCCTCGTCCGCGTGATGCTCGATGAATATTATGGGGCGTTTGAAAACGGAAATTTGATCCGAGTAGCCGATGGAAAGGTATACGTTGCCGAAGCTGACTGCCCCGATCATACTTGCATGTTGATGGGGCGGATCGACAGCGGCGAAATTTTGTGCATGCCGCACGGCTTGACGATCAAAGTGACGGGCGGATTGGAGGATGACATATGAAAAAATTTTCGGCAAGGCGCATTGCCGTGCTCGGCGTTTTGCTCGCCATGGCAAGCGTGCTTTTCGTCGTTGAATCATACATCCCTCCGTTGCTGCCGATGGCGCCGTATGTCAAAATAGGGCTTGCCAACAGTGTGGTTTTATTCGTCATCATTGGATTCGGTGTATGGGACGGATTGATTTTTGTATTGCTGAAAAATGCGATTACAGCGCTCGCCGCTACGCCGTTTGTACTGCCGTTCAACTTGGCGGGCAGCCTGTGCGCTTATCTTGCCATGGCGGCGCTGTATTTTTTATATCCGAAGGTCAGCCTTGTATCTATTAGCATGGCGGGGGCAATTTTGAGCAATATTGCCCGTACATGCGTCGCGGTATTGTTGATGCAGGCGCAATCTCTCTATATCCAATTGCCGTTTGTGTGCCTGTTCAGTGTTTTGGCGGGAATCGTTATCGGTGTTTTGACAACATTCCTGATAAAATATCTGCCCGAAAGATTGACAAATTTCTCTTAATATAGTAAAATTATATAATGTAGTGCAGAGATGGCGGAGTGGTCGAACGCGCACGACTCGAAATCGTGTGTGCTCCCATAAGAGCACCGAGGGTTCGAATCCCTCTCTCTGCGCCAAAAAGAACGTAAGCCGAACATTCGGCTTACGTTCTTTTATTGTTTTATTCATAGAAACCGATATGATTTGTTTTTTTCGTTTCTATATTTTGTTGTGTATACTTGCAACGTGGATAATTATGACACCCAAAGAAAGTTCCGTATCTACCTTTTCTTAGAACAAGAAAGTCGCCACATTCTGGACAACGATTATTATAATATACCGCTTTCATATCGTTGTTTGTATATGAGCAATACGGAAAAACTCAACGTGTCGGCACAGATGGCAGATCGGGGAATTATGAATCGCGACGAAATTAGAGAGATTTGGAATTTGCCTCCTCTGCCAAACGGCGAGGGGCAAGCATATACCATACGCGGCGAGTATTACTTACTTGGTGCGGACAATCAGGACAACAGGAACGGAGATGATAACCAAGATGACACAGATCAAGCTGACGGACAAGCAGATCAATAAATTGGATAATGGCCGTGAGTATCGCGCAATGACATTAGAGGCGCGTGAAGGTGATGAATCGGGAAGTATGACTGTTGAGGGGTACGCCACCGTATTTGGCCAGCCCTATATCTTATACAGCGGTCGTGGTTATGTTGTAAGGGAGCAGGTCGCACCTAGCGCCTTTGATGATTGCGACATGTCAGATGTGATTATGCAGTATGACCACGAGGGGCGCGTATTTGCGCGCAATAAGAATGGCACC